>NZ_JBBPHJ010000039.1:0-21017 GCF_038039665.1 Myroides sp. C4067 | reverse complement strand
CTTTCTTTATAGAATCCCCAATCTCGTATGAGGTTGGGGATTTTTTTGTTTATATAGGTAGGTGTATTTTGTACTTATAAACGTTTTACTGGAAAAAGTATCGTTGTTTATAACAACTTTTAAAACTTGTTCTAAGACTATAAAAAAGAGCCCTAATAGGCTCTTATTCTTTTTGAAGATCATTTACTTTATCGAGTATGTATTCCATTTCATATCCTTTTCTATGTAGGAACCCAATTAGTTTTTGTGTTTTTTTATTTATGTCTTGATCTGTTAATGATTGCCAACGTTGTTCAGCTAGTTTATTTAGGGTTTCGAAGTACATATTATCATCTATTTCAGTTAGTGCTATTTTTATTAGGTTAGCTGATATTTTTCTGATTTTAAGTTCTCCAAGTATTCTATTTTTTCCCCATCCACTGATTCTATGTTTACCTCTTGCAAAACTACGAGCAAAGCGTTCTTCGTTTAGAAATTTATTGTTAATTAAATAAACTAGTATTTCATCGTGTAGATCAGAGGAAACTTTTAAATTGTATAATTTGGATATAACTTCAGTATGACATCTGTCTTGATAAGCACAAAAATGTTCTAATTTACTTTTTGCTTGTTCTAGTGTTATGGACATATTTTTGTTCTTTTTCAATTTACTTTATTCCTAGGCTTTTATGAGTATTGATTATAGCTTTTTTATTTTTATAATCAATCCAATCCTGTCCTTTTAATCTTCTCATGAAGTTATCAAAATATCTCATTACAGTAATATTATAGATTGCTTTTCCAAGGTTACTATATTTAGAAGGGAATGCTCTTAGACTCATAGATATACTTGGCGTAAGGTATTTCATATAGTGCCAATAACCTTCAGGCATATAAAGCATTTCTCCATGTTTTAGATTACAGATATATCCTTTTGCATATTTTAAAGCAGGCCATTTATCAAAATCAGGATTGTCAAAATCAATGTCTTCTCTGGATATTAATGCATGCGGTATTTTATACATATATTTTGTTTGGTCTGGTGAAAATAGCATACATTGCTTTTCTCCATTAAAATTGAAATGTAATATATTAGAATAATCAATATCAAAATGCATGAAGACTTTTGAGTTTGTTCCTCCAAAAAATAACATTGGAAGTTGTTTTACTAGACGAAGTCCTAGTTTTGGCCATTTAAAATCACTCTTAAGACTTGGAACTTCTTTCATTATATTATATAGAAAGATTCTATAATTTGTTGGGCCTTTTTCAAGTAGTTCTATGTAATCAGCCATCTTCATTGTTGCATGTGCTTCATTAAAACCATCTTTATGAGAAACAGGCCTATCATCATATAGTGGTACTATTTTTTCACCTGCTATTTCCTTTATATAATTTAAGCGCCATTTTTCGTAAGCAAGCCAATCTTCAGTTAAGTTTTCTATTACAACAGGAATCTGTTTTTTAAAATATTTTTCAATAAAGTCTTTTTCAGAGATAGAGTTTACCCTTTCTATTTCTTGAAGTTGTAATTTTTTCATGCTATTTTACATTAGTCTTTCTTTAAGTACTATCATAATAAATTTATGTAACCTCAAATTTAATAAATCATTATTGGTTTTTAATACTAGGTGCTTGTAAAATAAGCCTCGAGATAGCAAATTGATTTATTATCGACTAATGGTAAGTGATGGCATATTTAACAGTTGGTACAGTAAAATCTATTTGTAATAGTCGTATATTTAAAATAAAAATTATGAGTATAACTAAGAGTTATTTGTTAGAGTTAGGACATGAGTTAAATAGTACAAAGAAGATAGTAGCTTGTGTACCTAATGATAAATGGGGCTGGAAGCCTCATGAAAAGTCTATGAACTTAGGTGATTTGGCAAAGCATATTGTAGAATTAACAATTTGGACTGAGAATATCCTAACAAAGGATAGTTTGGATTTTCAAATAGATTACAAGCCTTTAGAAGCACAAACTACAGAAGAGTTGTTGGTTCTTTTAGACAAGTATGAAAAGGCTGTTATATCAGCTTTAAATATGTTTGATGAGGAAAAGTGGATGTCTGAATGGAAGTTAAAGTCAGGAGATCATATAATCGTTGCTATGCCAAAGGTTGGAGCTAATCGATTTATTGTAAATAACCATATTTATCACCATAGAGGACAATTATCAGTTTATTTGCGTTTATTAGATGTAGCTATTCCAGGAATGTATGGACCTTCAGCTGATGATGTTAAATAAATTATATAAATTAAAAAAGCCTAACTCAATGAGTTAGGCTTTTTTTGTGCCCGGAGTGGGAATCGAACCCACACTCCGAAGAACACGAGTTTGAGTCGTGCGCGTCTACCAATTCCGCCATCCGGGCTGATGACTTATTGTTTGTGAGTGCAAATGTAGATAAAAAAAATTAGGTACAAAGAAAAAATATAAAAAAAATCGTTTTCTCAATTTATATTTTATAAATTTGCACCGCTTAATAAAAACAGTTAAGCTCTAACTCGCAACATAACAACTAATTATATAATGTCATATTTCGAACCAGACGCTAAGATTTTTGCATGTGCTCAGAGCGTTGAGCTTGCTGAGAAAATTGCAAAAGCATACGGAGTAGAATTAGGAAAAGTAACTCTATCACATTACAGTGATGGGGAGTTTCAACCTTCTTTTGAAGAATCAATTAGAGGACGAAGAGTTTTCTTAGTATGTTCTACATTCCCGTCATCAGATAACCTGATGGAATTGTTACTAATGTGTGATGCTGCTAAACGTGCATCAGCAAGACATATTACAGCTGTAATTCCTTATTTTGGATGGGCTAGACAGGATAGAAAGGACAAACCAAGGGTTCCGATTGGAGCGAAATTAGTTGCTAAATTGCTTGAATCAGCAGGGGCAACACGTATCATGACAATGGATTTACATGCTGATCAAATCCAAGGATTCTTTGAAAAACCAGTGGATCATTTATATGCATCTACAATCTTTTTACCGTATGTAAAAAGTTTGAAACTTGATAATTTAACAATTGCGTCTCCTGATATGGGAGGATCTAAGAGAGCATATGCTTATTCTAAGTTCTTAGAATCAGATGTAGTAATTTGTTATAAACAACGTAAGCAAGCTAATGTTATAGATAAAATGGAGTTAATAGGAGATGTTACAGGACGTAACGTAATCTTAGTTGACGATATGATTGATACAGGAGGTACTTTAGCTAAAGCAGCTGATATGATGATGGAGCGTGGAGCATTAAGTGTTAGAGCTATATGCACACATGCTATTTTATCAGGAAGTGCTTATGAGAAAATAGAACAATCAGCTATTCAAGAATTAATCGTTACAGATTCAATTCCACTGAAGAAGCCTTGTGATAAAATAAGAGTATTAAGTTGTGCTCCATTATTTGCAGAAGTAATGCACAATGTACATGCTAACGAGTCTATTAGTAAGACTTTTGTAGTTTAGAATTTATTAATTTTTTAAATATATTTAAATGAAATCAATTACGATTAAAGGATCTGAAAGAGAAAGCGTAGGTAAAGTATCAACTAAAGCCTTACGTAATGCTGGAATGGTACCTTGCGTGTTATACGGAGGAACTGAAGCAGCTGTGCATTTTTCTGCTGAAGAAAAAGCATTCAAAAATTTAGTTTACACTCCAAACGTACACACAGTGGTAATTGAGTTGGAAGGTGGAAAAAAATTCAACGCTATCTTACAAGATATCCAATTCCACCCAGTAAGCGATAAAATCTTACACATCGATTTCTATCAATTACATGACGATAAAGAAATTACATTAGACGTACCAGTTAAAATCACTGGAAACTCTAAAGGAGTAATGGCTGGAGGGGTATTAAACCTAAACTTACGTAAATTAAAAGTTAAGGCTTTACCAGCTAACTTACCTGACTTCGTAGAAGTAAACATTTCTAACTTAGAAATGGGGAACAAATTATATGTTACTGATGTACCTGTTAACAATTACAAATTGTTACACACTGATAACACTGTAATCTGTCAAGTAAGAATTTCTCGTGCAGCTATGAAAGCAGCTCAAGAAGCAGCAAAAGCAGCAAAAGCTACTCCAAAGAAAAAATAATTCTTTTGAGAAGATATTTATTAGAAGCACCTGTGTTTACACAGGTGCTTTTTTTGTGCCTTAAAATAAGGTTACTTCTTTGCTTTAATGTACTTTTGTAACGCAATTAATTATGTCATTAATAGAAGGATGAAGAAATTTTTAATTATAGGACTTGGGAATATTGGTGCTGAGTATATCAACACACGTCATAATATCGGTTTTAAAGTTGTAGACGAAATAGCTAATGAGCTTGGAGGTGATTGGCAAACTGTGAAATTAGGAAGCTTAGCTGAAGTAAAGATAAAAGGAAGAACACTTTTATTATTAAAGCCTAATACATATATGAATTTAAGTGGTAAGGCAGTTCAGTATTGGATGGAGAAAGAAAAGATACCAGTAGAGAATATTTTAGTGATTACAGATGATTTAAATCTTGCTTTTGGAACAATAAGAATCAAACCAAAAGGATCTGATGGCGGACACAATGGATTAAAAAGTATTCAAGGTACTTTAAACTCTGCTGCATATCCTCGTTTTAGATTTGGTATCAGCGATGAATTTAAGAAAGGACAGCAAGTTGATTATGTTTTAGGGGTATGGGATGAGAAAGAGAAAGAACAGTTGCCAGAGCGTCTTAAAATGGCTTCTAAAGCCGTACAAGAGTTTGCTTTGGGAGGATTGAATAATGCTATGAATACTTATAACGGAAAGTAGATTAAGTAGAGCTTATAAAGTAAAAAAGGAGTTACTCATTGAGTAACTCCTTTTTTTATCATTATACCTGTGGTTTTACCACGTTGATATGTAATTCTTCTAATTGTTCTGGAGTGATAGTTGACGGAGCGTCAATCATTACATCTCTACCAGAGTTGTTTTTAGGGAATGCGATGAAGTCTCTAATCGTCTCTTGACCCCCTAAGATAGCTACTAATCTATCTAAACCAAAAGCTAAACCTCCATGAGGTGGTGCTCCATATTGGAATGCATTCATTAAGAAACCAAATTGTTTTTCAGCTTCTTCTTTGCTAAATCCAAGGTGTTTAAACATTAACTCTTGAGTAGCCTTATCGTGAATACGAATAGAACCTCCTCCGATTTCGTTACCGTTTAATACCATATCATAAGCATTAGCACGTACTTTACCTGGGTCAGTATCTAATAATGGAATATCTTCTACTTTAGGTGAAGTAAATGGGTGGTGCATAGCGAAGTAACGTCCAGCTTCTTCATCATATTCGAATAGAGGGAAGTCGATAACCCATAATGGTGCGAACTCATCAGACTTTCTTAATCCCATGCGATTACCTAATTCCATACGTAGAGCACTTAATTGAGCTCTTGTTTTATTCGCAGAACCTGAAAGTACTAAGATTAAGTCACCAGCTTTAGCACCAGTCACCTCAGCCCATTGTTTAAGATCTTCTTGATCATAGAATTTATCTACAGAAGACTTAAATGATCCATCAGCTTCACATTTACAGTACACCATACCAGAAGCACCTACTTGTGGGCGTTTTACCCAATCAATAAGAGCATCTATCTCTTTACGAGTGTATGAAGCAGCACCTGGTACAGCTATACCTACTACTAACTCTGCACTATTAAATACACCGAATTCTTTATGTTGAGCTACAGCATTTAACTCACCGAACTCCATCCCAAAACGGATATCTGGTTTGTCATTACCATATTTGCGCATTGCTTCTTCGAAAGTCATACGTGGGAACTTATCAACTTCAATTCCATGAACTGATTTTAATAAATGTCTAGTCATTCCTTCGAATGTATCCATAACGTCTTCTTGGTTTACGAATGCCATTTCACAGTCTATCTGAGTAAACTCAGGTTGTCTATCAGCACGTAAATCCTCGTCACGGAAACATTTTACTATTTGGAAGTATCTATCCATACCACCTACCATTAACAGCTGTTTGAACGTTTGTGGTGATTGTGGTAAAGCGTAGAATTCTCCAGTATTCATACGAGAAGGCACTACGAAGTCACGAGCTCCTTCAGGAGTAGAACTAATTAAGTAAGGAGTTTCTACCTCACAGAAATCTTGAGCAGAAAGATAATTTCTTACCTCTTGAGCTACCTTGTGTCTAAACAATAAATTGTTCTTCACTGGATTTCTTCGGATATCTAAGTAACGGTATTTCATACGGATATCTTCTCCACCATCAGTATCATCTTCGATAGTAAATGGAGGAACAGCAGATTCGTTTAATACTGTTAGCGTATCTACTAAAATCTCAATATCTCCAGTAGGGATATTTGGGTTTTTAGAAGCGCGCTCGATTACTTGTCCTTTTACTTGAATTACAAACTCTCGTCCTAGGTTTTTAGCTGCTTCGAATACTGCTTTATCAGTTCTCTCTGCATCAAAGATTAATTGTGTAATCCCGTAACGGTCACGTAAATCAACCCAAATCATAAAACCTTTATCGCGATGCTTGCTTACCCATCCTGATAGGGTAACTTCTGTATTTATATCCGAAGCTCTTAAGGCTCCGCAATTATGCGTTCTGTACATTGCTAAAAATTATTTCCTACAAATTTATAAACTTATTATGAATGATAGAATAAAAGCCAAAACAATATGTCTTAGATTTTATAAATATCTATTTTTAAGCTATTTCCCTTTTTTTCATTTTGATAAATACATAAGCCAATATCGCCCCACATAGTGCTAATCCTGCCCCTACCCATTCAGGAGAGTTGTATCCTAACCCCATGGTAATAGGTAGTCCTCCTAATGAAGCTCCTAATGCATTACCAATATTGAAGGATGCTTGTCCAGCTGAAGCAGCTAACATTTCAGAACCTTTCGCATTGTTGATTAATAACATCTGTAAAGGAGAACCGATTGTGAAAGCAACTAATCCAGTGATAAGAGACATCGCATAAGCCATCCATTGGATATGTACTGTGTAATATACAATAATTAAACAAGTTGCCATTGCACAGAAAGAGAAAATAACGGCTTTAGCAGGCGGGAAGGTATCGGCTAATTTTCCTCCTACGAAGTTTCCTAAGAACATACCTAACCCTACTAGGGTCATGACTAAAGGTATTTTTGCTTCTGATATTAAAGCGATATTAGTCATCATCGGTGCGATATAACTGATCCAAGCAAATAATCCTCCTGTACCAATAGAGATTAAGGCTACCAATACCCATGCAATAGGTGTTTTAAAGAAAGCGGTTTGTTTCTTTAGATTTGTCTCTTTGTCTGCTTCTAACTTAGGTATCCAAAATGCGATAGTGATAGCAGATACGATTCCTAAAGAAGCGATTAACATATAGGCTGTTCTCCATGAATACTCTTGTCCGATGTAGGTACTCAATGGCACTCCTACTAGATTAGCGGTAGTAAGCCCTGCGAACATGATGGCTACTGCTTGAGCCTCTTTTCCTTTTTGAGCTAATCGTGTTGCTACCACAGACCCTACCCCAAAGAATGCTCCATGAGGAAGTCCAGACATAAAACGAGAAATAATTAATGTTGTATAACTTGGAGACAATACGAATAGTAAGTGAAAGAATGAGAACATCACCATTAATGCTATCAATACTTTATGAGGAGCATATTTATTAGAAGACATGACCAATAATGGAGCCCCTACTACTACCCCTAATGCATAAGTAGAGATGAAGTTACCCGCTTTAGGTATGCTTATTTGTAAGTCTTTAGCGATGTCAGGTAGTAGTCCCATCATTGAGAATTCTGTCATTCCGATGGCTAGCCCACCTACAGCTAATGCTATTAAACTTTTGTTCATTGTTGTTTTACTGAGTTTGATTTTATGTACTATTATAATGTTTCTTTTCCTCTTTCGTATTGATTTGCCCATGCTAAACTCACACCTAGTTCATTAGCTGCTCTCATGACGAAATGAGGATCTCTTAGAAATTCTCTACCGAGTAAGATACAGTCAGCTTGATTGGCCTTCAGGATATCTTCTGCCTGTTGACCCGTTTTGATAAGACCTACTGTTCCTACTAATATATTGGTTTGTTGTTTTATAGCTTCAGCAAAAGGAACCTGATAATTAACCTCAACTTTTATTTGTTGATGTCTTACTAGCCCTCCTGTACTCACATCTATAAGTTCTACCCCTTTATCATATACTATTTTAGCGAGTTCTATACTTTCTTCTAGAGTCCAACCTCCATCAGCCCAGTCAGTGGCTGATATTCTTAACCACAGACTTTGTGTAGTCAAGACAGATTTAACAGCCTCTATGACTTCTAAGACTAATCTGATTCTATTCTCAAAAGTTCCTCCATACTCATCTGTACGCAGATTGGTTAAGGGAGATAAGAACTGATGTAGTAAGTAACCATGAGCACCGTGTAGCTCTATGATTTCATAGCCTGCTTTTACAGCGCGTTCAGCCCCTTGTCTAAAAGCATCTATTATTCTCTTTATCTCTGCAGTATCCATTGCTATCGGAAGGTTTTCTGCTTCGTTGAAGGCAATAGCTGATGGAGCTATAGTT
The DNA here is from genome assembly GCF_038039665.1 of Myroides sp. C4067. Lineage (NCBI taxonomy): Bacteria > Pseudomonadati > Bacteroidota > Flavobacteriia > Flavobacteriales > Flavobacteriaceae > Myroides > Myroides sp. C4067. Next base: position 12,439 of record NZ_JBBPHJ010000039.1, on the reverse strand, counting down.
TGCCACCCGTTCTCATTATTGGGAGCTATCTGCGCTCTATTTATCCATGGCTTGTCACAGCTAGCCTTTCTTCCTGCATGGGCTAACTGTATACCAGGTACAGTACCTTGACTTTTTATAAACTCCGTTATCTGCTTTAGTTTCACTATATGTTCATCAGACCATATTCCTAAATCAGCATAGGTTATTCTACCTTCAGGAGTCACAGCAGTCGCTTCTTGTACAATGGCAGCAGCTTTTCCTATCGCAAATTGACCATAGTGTACAAGGTGCCAATCACTCGCAAAACCATCTTTTGCAGAATACTGACACATAGGTGAAACAATGATTTTGTTGTGTAAAGTGTTGTCCCTTAGTTTTAAAGGAGAAAATAGAGTTTTCATAATTTGTGTGTTGTTTGGTGGTGCAAAATTATTAAATCCAAAATAGAATAGAAGGTCTTTTGTCCTAAAAGATATTTTCAGCAATAAAAGTTACAATAATTTGAGGAGTTCTTCTCAAGTAACCCTATATTTGTTATTTATAATTAATTTAAATAAAGACATAATGAGAATGACTTCTAAGGTTATTACTAGCACAGTACTAGCAGCCCTGCTTTTTGTAGGTTGTAAGAAAGAAAACACTAAAGCTTCTTCTGAAGAGACGATTACGATAGAGAATATGGGGAGATCAGTTAGTTTTAATAAAAAACTAGAGAATGTAGTTGTGTTCGACGTGGGAGCGATGGAGAATATGGCAGAATTAGGCATACCATTTAAGGGAATGGCTAAGGTATACAGCCCTAACTTCCTATCTAAATATGCAGATGATGAGAGTATTGTGAACGTAGGATCTTTTATGCAGCCTAACTATGAGTTAGTAAGTTCTGTAGATCCAGACCTGATCATTATGAGTAACTGGTTTGATAAAGATTACCCAGAGTTCGCTAAAATAGCACCTACGATCTCTTTAGGAATATCAGGAAGTAATTATTTAGCAAGTACAAAAGACAATCTGAAAACAATTGGTTCTGTCTTTCAAGTAGAAGATAAGGCAGATAAATTGATCGAAAATATTGATACAAAAGTAGCTGAGATGAAAGAAGTGATTAATAAGAGCGATGCTAAAGCTTTATTAATCCTGTATAACAATAAGAGTTATAGTGCCTTCGGAGAGGACTCTCGCTATGGATATATCTTTAATGATCTAGGAGTGAAGTCTGCAGCTGCTGGTCTAATGGGGGGAAGCGATCACGGTAATGTAGTATCTAGTGAGTTCGTACTAGAGCACAACCCTGATATTATCTTTATCATCGATAGAGGTGCTGTAATGGAAAATGTAAATGCGGATAAGAAAGAAGTAGAGAACCCATTGATCCAAAAGACTAATGCGTATAAGAATGGCAAGATTGTTTATCTAGATCCTAATGCATGGTATCTAGCAGGAGGAGGGTATATCTCTCTAAACATTATGTTAGATGAAGTAATGAAAGCGTACAAATAATAAAGTAAAAAGCTTCTCGAAAGAGAAGCTTTTTTTATGTCTATTGTTTTTTAACGAACAGATTACTTGCTATTTTTTTGGTGATAGTGATCGTATGGTCATCTACTCTGATGGTGTACGACTGATCAAAAGGCTCTATATCTAATATCTCTAGTTTTGATCCTAACGATATTTTCTGTTTATCTAAGTATTGTAAGAACTCCGTAGAAGAATCTTTCACCCCTACACATACCACTTCTTTATTAGCCTCTACCTCAGATAATAACTTCTTATCTATCTGTTTTATTTCTCCTTTTTCGTTAGGAATAGGGTCTCCATGAGGATCTTCTGTTGGGAATCCTAGAAATGCATCTAGTTTATTAATTAACTTTTCTGACTTTATATGTTCTAGTTCTTCTGCGACATCGTGAACTTCATCCCAATTAAATCCAAGTTTATCCACTAAGAATACCTCCCATAGTCTGTGCTTTCTCACGATCATCTTAGCAGCCATAACTCCCTTAGGAGTAAGTGTAACTCCTTGATACTTTTGATATTTAATCAGCTCCTTATCATTTAGCTTCTTTATCATATCTGTCACAGATGAGGCTTTAGTTTCGATTTTTGCAGCAATAGCATTAGTCGAAATTCCTTGAGTTTGCCCTAGTGATAAATGGAATATAGTTTTTAAATAATTCTCTTCTGAATAGGTAAGCATGGATTGTTTTTTTGTTTAAATACAAAGTTAGTGTTTTTTTAATTACAAATTAATTTTTAGCTTTGCCTAAATTTAATTAAAAGCCATGTGTAAAAGTATTTTTAAACTTGTAACAATAAATATTTTTCTTTGTCTCTTTTTTGCATTGAATTCCTATGCTCAAAATATCAAAGGAAAAGTTCTTTCTAATGGTACTGTGCTTTCTTATGCTACAGTTACCTTAGTAGGGACAGATAAGGGAGTAGTCACTGATGAGCAAGGTGGTTTTACTTTCGAGTCAGTAAAAGAAGGAACCTATACTGTGAAGGCAGACTTCGTAGGTTTTGCAGCTCAGACTAAAAAGGTAACTGTAAAAGGAACTCAGACCAGTACAGTATCTTTCGACCTAAAAGAAGATGCTAATCTAGATGAGATCGTTATCTCGGGTACACTGAAGCCTGTGCTAAAGTCAGAAGCAGTAGTACCTGTAGAGATATATACGCCAGCATTCTTTGAGAAGAATCCTACTGCTAGTTTATTTGACGCTGTACAGATGATTAACGGAGTACAACCTCAACTAAACTGTAATGTATGTAATACAGGTGACATTCATATCAATGGTATGGAAGGACCATATACTATGATCCTTATAGACGGTATGCCTATCGTATCTTCTCTATCGACTGTATACGGGCTATTCGGTATCCCAACGAATATGATCGAGAGAGTAGAAGTAGTTAAGGGACCAGCCTCTTCACTATACGGAACAGAAGCGATGGGTGGTATTATCAACGTGATTACTAAAGATCCAGAGCACGCAGCGAAGTTAAGCGTAGATGCGTTCAGCACGACTTGGTTAGAGAATAATATCGATTTAGGAGCTAGTTATAAACTAGGGAATAAAGTAAAAGGACTTTTCGGAGGGAACTACTTTAAGTTCGGAGAACGAAAAGATAAAAACGGGGATGGTTTTACAGACGTAACACAACAAGACAGAGTATCTTTATTCAATAAAGTATCTCTAAAGAGAAAGGATGATAAAGTAGCTAGTCTTGCACTGCGCTATGTATATGAAGACAGATGGGGAGGAGAGACTAACTGGAAGCGCAAGCAACACCGCGGAGGAGAAGATGTATACGCAGAGAGCATCTTCACTAACCGTTTCGAAGCGATAGGGATGTACCAGCTACCGACTACAGAGAATATCTATACACAGTTCTCTTATATCTATCACAAGCAGAACTCTATGTATGGACCAGAGTCTTATGATGCGAAACAGCAAGTCGCTTTCGCTCAAGCTTATTGGGATAAGACCTTAGGAAACCACAGTCTTTTACTAGGTTCGTCATTTAAGTACACTTATTATGATGACAATACTTGTGCTACGGGTATCTATGATGAGAACGGATTAGTAAAGAATCAACCAGAAGAAACACCGATACCAGGTATCTTCATCCAAGATGAATGGACGCTTAATAAAAAGAATAAATTATTATTAGGATACCGTTTTGACTATGATAAGACCCATAAAGGGATTCACTCTCCACGAGTAGGGTATAAGTACACACCTCATCCGCACCATACCTTAAGAGGAAGTTTTGGTACAGGGTTCCGTGTAGTGAATGTCTTCACAGAAGATCACAGAGCGTTATCAGGAGCTAGAGAAGTAGTATTCGCTGAGAAACTAGACCCAGAGAAATCATACAATGCTAATATCAACTATACAGTGAAAGTACCTTCTAATTTCGGAGTGTTTAATTTCGACTTGAACGGGTTTTATACTTATTTCACGAATAAGATTGATGCAGATACAGATACAGACCAGACTAAGATTATCTATGCTAACCTAGATGGGCATGCTATCTCTAAAGGAGTATCTCTTAACGTAGATGTGACATTTGACTTCCCACTGAAGTTGATGGCAGGAGCTACTTATATGGATGTATTCAGAAAAGAGGATGGAGTACGTGAGCAAATATATCACTCTCCTAAATGGTCAGGTAACTTTATCGCAAGCTATAACTTCGGTAGTGGATTCACAGCAGATTTGACATCAGACTGGAAGGGACCGATGAGATTGCCACGCGTAGAGAATGACTATCGACCAGAGTACTCACCATGGACAGTATTAGCGAATATCCAAGTGGCTAAGAAGTTTAACAACGGATTCGAAGTATATGGAGGAGTGAAGAACTTATTCAACACGCTACCAAAAGAAGACCCGATCTCTAGATGGTGGGATCCATTCGGAGAGCCAGGTAATGGTGTAGCACCACCTCCAGGTAGAAATGATGTAATCTTCGAACCAAACGATTATAGTTATACCCCATTACAAGGGATAAGAGGATTCTTAGGAGTGAGATATAACATTTTTTAGTTAGCACATAAGCAGAATGACGAGATTTTATTTTTTTTTCATGTTTAGTTATTTCTTTGGGTTAGCACTCCATGCTCAACCCAAAGAGATAATGTTTTCGGAGTTAGAGCAAGTGATGGCTACTGACCCTAAACCCGTTGTCGTATTTATGCATACAGACTGGTGTAGCTATTGTACTCTGATGGAAAAGAAGACGTTGAACAATGATAAAGTGATGCAGAAGTTAGATGAAGATTTTTATTTCATCTCTTTTAATGCAGAACAAGAGGAAGCTATAGAGTATAAAGGAAAGCGCTATGAGCTGAGAAAGATTGGTGTCCATGCGAAGCAGCACGAGTTAGCAAAAGAATTAGCTCAGTCTAATGCTTATCCAGCTGTTATATTTCTGAATGAGAAACTAGAGATCATGTATAGACATTTTGCGTATGTACGATCTAATGATATGTATAAATTACTGAATGCTATAAAACCTTCTTAGCATTTAGAATAATAAGACTAGATACAGTACAGAACGTTAAGCGTATATGTATTGGCGATTTAATAGTTGCAGTACTAGTACATCTGTACGTATACATTTGTATTAGATACATAGTTAGTTAGAATTATGTTGCAGGCCTTACACAGTATATTATTGTGTAAGGCCTTTTTTTGTTTAGTAATGTTAGATATGCTGTACACTGTATAATAGGTATTACTCCTAATTCTCTTTTTGCTTTCTTACTTACATAAAGCCATTTTGGTGTAGTTGATTCCGATTTGATTTCGATATGCTAGGCTAGTGGTCGGCTTATTTATGGTGTTTTTAAGCCGACCAAATGCCCATCACAAGCCGACCAAAAGCCGACCACCCTATTTAGAAACATAAAAAAGACTATTTTTTGATTGTTTTGTCGGGTCTAATAGGATTGGAAATGTTGTTTTTTTATTGAGATTAATGAATATTGTATGAGGTAGGAGTTTACTAGTGTATATAATATTGAGTAGATAAGGCATTGATCATACCGACAAGGACTTTAGAAAACAAAAAAAGGAGTGATAAGCATCACTCCTTTATATAGAACTCGGTTTATTATTATTTTTCTAAAGCTACTTCTTGTGCTTTTACATAGCTTTCTATTAATGCTTGGTAGTTAGGCATTACAGAAGACATTCCCTTAGCATATACAGCCGCATCTTTATGTCTCCATGTTTTTAGGATTTCACTTAATACAGCAGTCGTTGTGATAGGAATTACTCCAGCCATCATCAGTCTATTCATCGTTACTTGTGTAGACATTGGACTCATATCACCAGAAGCATCGATAACAGCGAATACTTCAAACCCTTCTGCAGCAGCTGAGATAGCTGGGAAAGCCACACATACACTTGTCAGTACTCCTGCGATCACTAGTTTTTTCTTTCCTGTAGCTCTTACTGCATCTGCAAACTCCTTCGTATCCCATGCGTTTACTTCTCCATTTCTACCTATGTATTGTGCATGAGGAGCTAGTTGGTGAATCTCTGGCATTAGTGGTCCATTAGGTCCTTTTGGCTCAGATGCTGTTGTGATTACTGGGATGTTCTCCACGGCAGCGATTTCTGCTAATACTTTTACATTTTCTCTAAGTGTAGCTACTTCGATATCTTTTACCGTTTGGAATAGTCCACTCTGGTGATCGATTAATAAAAATGCTACGTCGTCTGCGTTGATACGTGTTAACTTGTTCATGGTAATTTATATTTTAATTAATTTTCTGTATCAAAAATACATTGATACTTAGCTAAGTACACTTAATCTAAATTAAGAAGAGATTGAGTGCATCGCTTTGTTGATAAGGGATAAAGACTGTTTAGGTATTCAGATTAGCTTATATACCTTTATTATTTTAATTAAAAACTAAACATTTAGTTTGATAACTAATAAAATAGTTATATGTTTGTGTATATCAAATCAGTATTATGGAAAAATTGACCAATAAAGAAGAAGAGATTATGTGCATCCTTTGGAAGTTAGAAAAGGGATTTGTGAATGATATTCTAGAGCACATGCCAGAGCCTAAGCCACATTATAATACACTCTCTACGCTAGTGCGTATATTAGAAGAAAAAGGGGTAGTGTCTTATAAAGCTTATGGCAAGTCACATCAGTATTATCCTCTGGTAAAGAAAGAGGATTATCGAAAGATGTTTATGGAAGAGACTATGGAGAAGTACTTTGATAATTCGTTTAGTAATCTAGTGAGTTTCTTCGTGAAGGATAAGAAATTATCTAAGACAGAGCTAGAGGAACTAATGGATATTATAGAAAAGAATAAAAAATAGTTTGATTATCAACCAACCAATCAACTGAATTATGACACCTATTCTTATATATATATTGAAGGTAAATGGGCTACTGCTGGTAGTGTATTTATGCTATAAACTGTTTTTACAGAAAGAGACGTACGTCAAGACGAATCGATTGTATTTTATAAGTGGTATTTTTTTGAGTCTAATACTGCCTTTGCTAACTTATACGAAGGTAGAAACGATAAACTTAGCGCCAATGTCTCTCCCGATTATGGATGTAATGGAGGATGTGGAGCTAGTACAAGAGAAGAGTCTATGGACGATGAATGATGTATACCAATACACATCTTATCTTTATTTAACGATCACGCTGTTGAGTCTTTTGTGGTTTGGGTATAAACTGATTAAGTTAACTAGACGTATTAGTAATATGCCTAAGACGGCTATTCATCAGAATATACGAGTAGATAGATCGAGTAGTGATGCTTATTCTTTTCTACACTATATCGTGTTACCTAAAGATTATGAAGAGCTGAGCCAGCTAGAGATAGTACTACTCCATGAGGAAGTACACGTCCATCAGAAGCACAGCTTAGATCTTATCCTCGTGGAGGGGTTAAAACACGTATTCTGGTTTAATCCGATGATACGACTACTACAGAAAGAGGTAAACCTAAATCTAGAGTATATTGTAGATCAAGAGATTGCGAAACGAGAGGATAGCTATACGTATCAGCGTGCACTTGTACTATACGAATCTAATAAGATAGCGTGTGTACCTGTGGTGAATACTTTTGGCTCTTCAGATCTGAAGAAGCGTATATTAATGCTTAACAACCCAAAATCAACTAATATGAAACGTTTAAAATTATTATTAATCACTCCTGTATTAGCAGGGTTCTTTTTCCTCTTTCAGATAGAGGTAAAAGCGAAGTATATAGAGAGTCCAGCTTTTGAAGAAGATCATGTAGAAGACACTTTATTAGATGAGTATACAAGTATGACTACTGAAGTAGAAGAGGATCAACTAGATCAATCTGGTAAAAAGAAGGCTCCTAGTCATGATGATATGGCAGCAATAGCGGAAGAAGCTATAAGAATAGGAGAGGAAGCGTCTAGACTAGTGGATGAAAGTGAGCGTATAAGAGAAGAGGCGGAGCGCGTAAGTAAAGAGATACTAGAAGAGAGAAAAGTAATTCTAGCTAAGGCGGAGGAGATGAGAAAAGTGAATTTAGCTAAAACAGATCGTGAACGAAAAGAAATTCTGGCTAAAGTAGAGAAGATAAAAAAAGAAAGCTTAAGTAAAGCAGAAGAAGCACGAAAAGTCGCTTTAAAAACACGAGAAGAAAGTCTAGCTAAAGCTGGGATAGCTCGAGCCAATGCAATAACAGAAGTGAAGAATAGAGAATGGAAAGTTAAAGCAAACAAAGTTGAAATTGATTTTTCAGAAGATACGGTAATAGATGGTGAGAATGTAGTTATCATTAAATCAGGTAAACGCAGTAAAGGAGAGTTTGTGTATTATGTAAACGGAAAGCTGTATGATGAGAGTAATAAACATGAAGCAGAAGCGCTAGTAGAGAAGTATGGTGCTAAAGGTGTACGTGTTTATAGTAGAGCAGCTGCAGCTGACGAACTTGGCTATACGGGTAATGGTAGTGTGTTTGGCTTTACATTAATGACAGATGAGGATCGTGCGAATGAAGCTAGAGTAGAAGCCTTAACTAAAAAATATAAAGAAAAAGTCATCAAGGATATGACTCAAGTACAGAATAGTGACTATAAAGGATTAGTGTATATCAATGGTGTGAAGAAGTCTGCTGAAGATCTAAAAAATATACGCACAGATAAAATGGTGTCAATGGATGTATTTAAAGGAGATGCAGCAGTCAAAAAATATGGTGAAGAAGGAAGAGAAGGTGTTATCCTAATACGTGTAAAACCTTAAGTGAGATTCTTATATAAGATTATGTTAGCGAGTAATTAACCTCATCATATTGATGAGGTTAATTTTTTTAATATAAATAGTATTAATGTTATGTTAATTAAACTTATTTTTCTTTATTATATTTGCATTAAAATATTTTAATATGAAAAGAAATTTACTTGTAATGTGTCTATCACTTGCGACAATGGCAGGAGCCTTTGCTCAGAAATTAGTGATTAAGAAAAGTGTTGTTTATGTAGATAAAACTACTGATCCTTTAGCGAGTATTGAGAAGGTAGATAGTAATACCTATATATATAAGAACCCTCAAGGAGAAAATGTATTTAAGTTGGAGGATATTAATGTAAATACTAGAGTAGCTACTTCATTTCATGTAGTGAATGTGACAGACTTACGTAATAATAAGAGTAATAATATACCTTTTGAGAGTTTATCTTTTGCTTTTGGTAATGAGACTGTATTATTTGCATTAATTTCTAAAGGACAATATAAGTTGATTAATGACAAAGGAATAGACTATACTGTTTTAGACGCTTTAATGGATGAACCTAAACAAGATGTGATGAGTAGAGTTAATATGATTAATGACTCAGTACAAGCTGTTATTGATAAGGGGATTGCTATCATGGCAGAAAAGAAAATTAGAATAGCTGCTGACAATAAGATTTTTAGTGATAATACGGAAATAGGGAATGTGGTTTTTAAGACAACCAAAGATAATGGGACTATCTATGCATTCTTTAATAAAAAGACAAAAACAACTATTGGATATTGGTCAAGCTTTAAAGAAAAAATTAATATGGGGGATTTGTATAGAGCTGAGAGTCCTGCATATATGTTATTTACTTATGATAATCAACGTTTCAGAGTATATCAGATGTCTAATAATGGTGTAAAAACACCTTTTTCTCAAGAATTATTAGCTATTATGTATGCTAATGGTATTGACTTTGAAAATGTAAGTGATGAAACTATTAAAGTTTTAAGTGATAAGTTAGCAGAAGAAAAGAGAATAGCTAAAGAAAATGATGTAAATATTAGAAGAGAGAAAGGATTCTTAATCGATGGAAAAGGTGAGAGAGTAGAGGGTGAGATTTCTATCGCTTTTGATAATACTGATATGCTGGAGAATGATATTTTTGGTGGATCTGGTAATATAGCTGATATTTCAAGCTATGGTAATAAAGTTTTCGTTTATGCTGAAAATGCAAAAGGTAAGTTTAAGTCAACTAGTTATAAGGCTAGTGATAATGTTAAGTTTGAAGTTACTTTAGCTAAAGATGGTAAAGTAGAGCGCTATGAAGGATTTAATTATGACATTGCAAATAAGACTATGGGATTTTTAAATAAATTAGCTAGTGGGGCTACTTTCTTTAAACATATATATGGAAATAATAAACTCGAATTATTCTACAGCCCTACAGAGAAGTTTTATACTATAAAATTAAAAGATGTTAAGAATGGTTTTGCGACAACTAGAAGTGATCAAGATAAACTTATAGCAGCTATTAAAGCTTATCTAGGATGTGAATCAATTAATTTAGAAGGAATTGATTTGTTTAGCCTAGAAGGATTAAAACAATTAGTAGATAAGTACGATACTCAATGTAACTAGCCATTATAAATTAAGAATAAAAAAAGCCCAAGTCTAATTTTAAGCTTGGGCTTTATTATTTTATGTAATGTATCTATCTAGAAAATACGTTTAATCACGTGGAATATTTGGTATACGCTATTAATAGGGTATTCAAATGGTTCGTATATTTTATTACGGCTAGATAAGGTGATGACACCTTTTTTCTCGTCATAGTTCGTAATGTCTTTTAAGAAGGTAGCATCCTTAGTGATGACGATAAACCCATAAGTCGTGTTTCTAAAACCGCCTTCCCATAGGTGGCGTCCTACTTCACGTCCTAGTACTTCTGCTCCATCAGGGGTATCTTCTATGTTTCCTCCATTCATAGAGTCTCCTACTACATCAAATGCCTTGTAATGACCAAGCCCGAACTTATCTACTCTGAACTGTACTGTGTCAAACTCTTGTATAAGCTGTGCGTCATCCTGATAACAGGTAATATAAGAAGCATGAGCTGATGAAGGGATCTTCAGTACCTCTATATAGATACGCCCATCAGGGTAGAAGGTAAACTTGTTTCCGTGGTTATTATACATAATCTCAGGTACAGTATCCTTCGTGATATTAGTCGCTTCGAAGTTATATAGCTCCTGAGTAGGAGTATCTCCTGTTAGCTCTTGTATCGCTGGAGATGTATGTGATGTTAATAACATACTTCCTTCTCCTGTTAGTAACCAATGTTTGCTCAAGCTTAGGGCAAATTTGGTAAGATTTTCTATAAAGTTATCACTGATGTTTACACGTCCATTTACTATCTGAGAGAAAGAAGACTTAGTATACCCTAGTTTTTGTGCTAGATCTGTTTGGTTCTTCGCTAATCCCTCAAAGAAAATCCACTTGATGGCATCGTTTACGCGTTGAATTCTATCCATAATAGTAATGATATTTAAAAAACTTTGTTTCTAATTGTTTTTATAATCGAAACTTTGTTTATATATTTGTAAAAGTAATAGGAACAAAATTAGTCAAAAAAAGCATAGGTAGCTAATTTTAAAGGGATAAACTGAAATAATAACGGTAGAATACTTCGACAGATGCAAGTAAGATATTCTAAATAAGCAGTAAACTCTCCTTTATAATACGAACGATGTTTATATTTTGGGTATGTCTTGTTCGATATATCAATACCAAAAATAAATTGTTATGAAAGCAGTGATGAGTACATCAACCGTATTTGAAGCAGGAGAGCCAGCTATTCTGACTTTAAAAGAGAAACAAAGCATAGAGCGTGAACTGTATCTATACAGCGCTTTATACAGAACGAATGGTACTGGATACTTTACCTCAGGGGAGCGTATCTGTATAAACCAAGAGAGAGGGTATCACCTGAGCGTAGGTGGAGAAGAAGAGCTAAAGCCTTATCAAATATCTAGTGAATTAGAAGAAAAAATAGCTAGGTTAAGAGATAGAAGGTAGTGGATAAGGAATAAGTGATTGTAAATAAAGTTTCGATTATTAAGTTGTTTTATCATTAAAAATAAAAGTTATGACAAAAAGAGTAGCAGGTAGTCAATTAAATAAGTTGAGAAGATATAAACTGATCTTGGATTTATATAACCAATACAAGACAGAAGACATCCCAGTGACGGTGGTATGGAAGAAATATATCTGTCCTGTGTATCCTATCTCTCGTACGACTCTATATGAGGTGCTGAATACGCCAGTGTATAAGGAACTCGCAAAAATAGAAGCAACCATGAAAGACCTAGATTAGAGTTATCAACAGTGTTTATAAGATGTGAACAGAGTTGTTCAGTCTCTTGACAACAAATAGGTTATGGTGTTGATAAGTGAGATCTTTGTAGTGTAATAATCAGGTTATCAACAGTGATTATAGGAAGTGAACAGAAGTGTTCAGTTACTTAACAGAAAGTTGAGATGAGGTAGTAAAAGAGCGACCTTTGTAGAGTAGAAATGCAGAAATAAAGAGTGTTTCTTAAGACTGAACAGAAGTGCTCAGTTGCTTGACAGAAAGTTGAGTTAGGGTAGTAAAAGAACGACCTTTGTAGAGTAGAAATGCAGAAATAAAGAGTGTTTCTTAAGACTGAACAG
>NZ_JBBPHJ010000038.1:0-22834 GCF_038039665.1 Myroides sp. C4067 | reverse complement strand
AACCCCTGTTACCAGGATGAAAACCTGGCGTCCTAACCCCTAGACGAACGGACCATTTGTTTCTCTAATGCGGATGCAAAACTACAATAAATTTTTTATCCCGCAAGAGAAAAACAAAAAAAAATGAAATTAATATGCTTTTGCAAATAATACTCTACCCTTAGAAGGCTTGCCTGTTAGCACACATATTCCCTCTTCCTCTTTTCTATCAATTGGAATACAGCGAATTGTAGCTTTTGTAAGGTCTTTGATCTTTTCTTCTGTCTCAACAGTACCATCCCAGTGTGCAGAAATAAATCCTCCCTTACCTTCTAGCACTTCTTTAAATTCTTCAAAAGAATTCACCTCAGTGATATGCTCAGCTCTATAATCGTAAGCTTTCTTAAATAAGTTACTTTGGATAGTCTCTAATAGATCTTGGATATATTCTACGATACCCTCTTTAGACACCACCTCTTTAGTAAGCGTATCACGACGTGCAACTTCGAAAGTTCCATTCTCTAGATCTTTAGGCCCTACAGCTACACGCACAGGCACTCCTTTTAGTTCGTACTCAGCAAATTTCCATCCTGGCTTATATGCTGTACGATCATCAAATTTGAAAGAAATATTTAATTTCTTAAATCTATCTGTAATCTTTTTCACTTCCTCACGAATAGCATCTAACTGCTCGTCAGTTTTATGAATAGGTACGATAACTACTTGTATAGGTGCTAAGTTTGGTGGTAATACTAGACCATTGTCATCAGAGTGAGTCATGATTAATGCTCCCATCAGACGAGTACTCACTCCCCATGATGTAGCCCATACGTACTCTTGTTTTCCTTCTTGTGAAGTAAACTTAACATCAAATGCCTTAGCAAAGTTTTGTCCTAAGAAATGTGATGTACCTGCTTGTAATGCTTTACCATCTTGCATTAGTGCCTCAATACAGTAAGTCTCAATAGCTCCTGCGAAACGCTCATTCTCTGTTTTGAATCCTTTTACAACTGGAATAGCCATAAAGTTCTCTGCAAAGTCTGCATAAACGTCTAACATTTGTTCTGCCTCTGCTACAGCTTCTTTCTCAGTAGCATGCGCAGTATGACCTTCTTGCCATAAAAACTCAGCTGTTCTTAAGAATAGACGAGTTCTCATTTCCCAACGAACTACGTTCGCCCATTGATTCACTAAGATTGGTAAGTCACGGTATGACTCAATCCACTTTCTATATGTATCCCAAATAATTGTTTCTGATGTAGGACGTACGATTAACTCCTCCTCTAACTTAGCATCTGGATCTACCTCTATCGTTTTTCCGTCTTCTCCTGTTTTTAATCGGTAATGAGTTACAACTGCACACTCCTTAGCAAATCCATCTACGTGACTTGCCTCCTTACTAAAATAAGATTTGGGGATAAACAAGGGGAAATAAGCATTTTGGTGACCAGTTTCTTTAAATTTCTTGTCTAACTCTGCTTGCATCTTCTCCCAGATAGCATACCCGTAAGGCTTGATAACCATACATCCACGTACACCTGAATTCTCTGCCAAATCTGCTTTGACAACTAATTCATTGTACCATTTAGAGTAGTCCTCACTTCTTTTAGTAATATTCTTGCTCATTTTTAATATATTAGCAGTTAAAATTGTTTAACTCTTAATTAACTATAATAATTCCACAAAACTAACTAAATTTGTTTTGACCGACAATTAAAAAAACAACGAAATGAAAACAATTATCCAAACTTCTAGATTATTAAGCAAATTAGGTATGTTTTTGCTTATAGGAGGATTAACTGTTTCTTGTGGTTCGTATTATAATACCTCTTATCACGATGGTATATATAGTCAAGGTGAGAATACTCAACAATATCGCAACAATCAAAATCCTGACGCTAATTACTATGCGGAGTATTTCAAGTCAAAAAGTGACGAGTTTGAATATTTCACTGATGTAAATCAATATACTTCACCAGTCAATGACAGTGTTATTCAACACAAACCTAAACAAGCTGTATCTTACGGCTCTTGGGGGACAGAACCTAGCAGTGTAAGTATTAATTACTATAATAATAGTTACGGATACCCTTACTATGGATATGGTCGCTACGGCTATCCATACTACGGTAGTTATTGGGGTGGTTATTACGATCCTTTCTATAGTCCATACTACTGGGGTGGAGGGTTCGGCATGAGCTTTGGTTGGGGCTGGGGCGGTGGATACTATGGTCGTCCATGGGGTGGCTATTATGGCTATCCTTATTATGGAGGATACTACTCACACAGACCTAATTACTACTATAATAATGTAGCTTATCCTACAGGAGGAAGATCTAGCTACACTAGATCATCATACAACTCTAACAACGGATATAGAGGGAATAGCAACTCTGCCTATACAAGAAGTAGCTACTCTGGAAGAAGTAATAGTAACTACTCTAATAGCAGTAGATCGAGTTATAGCAGATCAAGCTACCAAACGAATAATAGAGGAAACAGCAACTCAGGTTATAACAACAACTCTAGAAGTTCTTACTCAAGATCTTCTTATGGTACTAGTTCATATAATAACTCTCGCTATAACAATAGCTCTTCTAATAATAGCAATAGCAACTATAATAATAACTCCAGAAGTTCTTATTCACGTAGCAGCTACTCTACCCCTTCTTCTTCATACTCGCGCAGTAGTGGAAGTAGTTACAGTGGAGGATCTAGAAGCTCTTCTAGCGGTGGAGGTAGTTCACGCAGTAGTTACAGTAGATAATATATAAGTAAACAAGACAGAAAAAATGAACAAGTATTTTTATACATTAGTAAGTTCTATCTTACTATCCGCAGCAGCCTATGCTCAAGAAACTGCACCTACAGATGTCATGAGATATAATCAATCGGATCTAAATGGTACAGCTCGTTTTAGAGGAATGAGTGGAGCTTTTGGTGCAGTAGGGGGAGATTTATCTGCCACGAATATTAACCCGGCAGGGGGAGCTATATTTAATTATAATACAGCAGCTTTCAGTTTATCTTATTTAGCTAGAAACAATAAAGCTAACTACTATGGTAATAATACGTCAAAAAACTATGATGGTCTAGACTTAGGTCAGATGGGAGCAGTATTTGTTTTTAACAACTACAATGACAACGCTACGATGAAAAAGTTCACGATAGGACTTAACTATGAGAGCACTAAGAATCTAAGAAACGACATCTTATTCAGAGGAACGAATACACACAATAGTTTAGGAGACTATTTCCTAAACATGGCTAATGGAGCTAAAGTACCCCATGGTATCGCACAACCACAAGCTAACTCTGCAGAGCAAGCCTATATGTATGCTGGTCATAATGGAGGGTTCGTAGGACAACAAACCTACTTAGCACACGAAGCATGGTTAATCAATAAAGGTACACAAGACGGAACATATACAGCGAACTATAATCAAAATAGTCAGTATAACCAAGCTAGAACATTTAGCAACAGCGGGTTCACAAACAAGTTTGCAGCTAACTTTGCAGCACAACTTGGGCAACGATTCTATGTAGGAGCTAACCTGAATATTCACGTAGTAGATTACACTCAGAGCAGCCTTGCTCAGGAGACTATCGCTACACCAGGAGGAAAAGGATCTATTCAGTCAATGAGTTATTTTAATGAAGTCTATACTTATGGGACAGGATTCTCATTTAATATAGGAGCCATTGGACAGATTACTGAATCTTTAAGAGCAGGTCTGGCATACGAATCACCTACTTGGTACTCTCTAAAGGATGAATTAATCCAAGGGCTTTCTACATCTCGTGTAGGTGAGAATAATGCTGTAGTAGATCCTAGAGTAGTGAATGTATTCGATCGTTATAGACTGAGAACCCCTTCTAAATACACAGGGAGTTTAGCTTATATCTTTAAAGATAAAGGACTGATCAGTGTTGACTATACATTCAAAGATTATAGCAATAACGAGTTCAGACCTACAGGTAATGATACTTACTACGGCTTAAACCAAGGAATCAATACCATGATGACAGGAGCAAGTGAAGTACGTGTCGGAGGAGAATACATTATCAAGCAAGTAAGCTTAAGAGCTGGATATCGCTTCGAGCAGAGTCCTTATAAGAAGGATTATAAAATGTATGGTGACCTAAATGGCTACTCTGCAGGTATCGGATATACTTTCGGTAGTTCTCGTTTAGACTTGTCTTATTCTAGAACTTCACAGTCTTATAATTCTTACTTAGTTGATACTACAGGTATAAATCCTTATAAGCCTGCTAATATTAAAACGACAGATAACTTTGTAAGTTTGACATACAACATTAATTTCTAATTAGATTAGAAGTTTAAGTACTTAATCTCTTTATCGGATAAACCGATAAAGAGATTTTTTTATTATACCTTTGCAGTTCGATTTTTATAAAAATAATAATAAGCAAATAATGAAGTATATTTTTAAACTTTTCGCTGCAATATGCTTGCTTGCTACTGCTACAAGTTTTGCTCAAGAAGGTGTAACTACTCCTCTGCGTTATACAGATTCTAACAAAGGTAAATTCTACATTTACTGGGGAGGTAACCGCGGTACTTTCAGTAATTCTGACATTCGTTTTAGAGGTGATGACTATGACTTCATCTTACAGAATGTAGAGGCGTCTGACAAACCTAAAGGGTGGCATATCGACTACATCAACCCTACTCGTATGACTATTCCACAAACGAACTTAAGAGTGGGTTATTTTATTACTGATAAATATAATATCTCTTTAGGAGTTGATCACATGAAATATGTAATGGATCAAAACCAAACAGTAGGTATCTTAGGATACTACCCTGGTCAAGGTTCTTATGGAGAAACTATTCCTGGACATCCTAACCAAGTAAACCTAACTGAAGATTTCTTAATGTTCGAACACACAGACGGATTAAACTATATCAACGTAGAGTTAAACCGTGTGGATGACATCTCTAAACTTTTTGGAGTATGGAACACAGATAAAGTTCAGATCAACTTAACTGAAGGTGTTGGAGCTGGTATTGTATTCCCAAAAACAAATACTACTTTATTAGGTAAAGAAAGATATGACGAATTCCACGTTTCTGGATTTGGTCTATCAGCTAAAGCAGGTCTTAACGTGACTTTCTTTAAACACTTCTTCGTTCAAGCAGAGTTAAAAGGTGGATACATCGATATGTATGATGTACGTACTACAGCTAGCAAATCAGATAGAGCTATGCACAACTTCTGGTTCGGAGAAACAATCATTGTATTCGGTGGTATCTTTAGATTATAATAAAGACACATAAACAAACAATATACCAAGAGGTTATCATTTATTTGATAGCCTCTTTTTTATTCTCATTATTTACAGTACATAGCGTATAAATAGAACCTCAGCACTATTTATTCATTTAGAACCCCTACTCTATCTCGTGATATAGTTCAAAACGAATGCTAAACCTATTCTTCTTCATTTTCTATTTTACTTCTATTTATTTATCCATTTCGCCCCTTAAAAATCGTTTTATAGTAATTTATCCCCTTCATTTCACTCCTTTTTTTACTCAAAACCAGTTTTTCCCCTACTATCACTATCCTTTTCTTATAAAAAATTATATCTTTTTTATACTCATATCGAGAACAAATAACATTAAAAACCTAAATATCAAATCATTACCAAAAAACACCCTTTTATTACCATTCAACCTTAACACCTCATTATCCTACTAAACACAAGCCTTCATACCTATTCCTTCAACACTTCTTCAACATTTCCCCAAGATTGCTCTAGTTTAAAGCACTTTTCTTGAAGGAACCTTGAAGAGGTGTTGTCGCACTGTTGAAGAGGTAAATATTATTCTTAAGAAACAGGACTCTTCAAAATCTTTAGGTGTTTTGTAAACATCTAAAATAGAAAAGCAACGATGGCGCTGTACAATCAAATCTTATCTCAAACACAGATTGATTTATATCCCTCATAAAATCAAGGTTCTAAAACAGAATGCTTATAATTAGACTACTAGATTCACATAATTATACTAAAGCGCTTAGTTTGTAGCTAAAAAAAATGTAATTTTGCAGTCCAATTTTTTTAAATCAATGAGAACCAAAACTTTAAAAAAGAATAAAATCAACGTAATTACTTTAGGTTGTTCAAAAAACGTTTACGATAGTGAAGTGTTAATGGGACAATTAAAAGCAAGTGGAAAAGAGGTAACACATGAGGCTGCTAATGATGAAGCTAATATTGTGGTGATCAACACTTGTGGTTTTATTAATAACGCAAAAGCGGAATCAGTAAACACAATCTTAGAATACGTAGAGAAAAAAGAGGAAGGTATTGTTGACAAGGTCTTCGTTACTGGATGTTTATCTGAGCGATACAGACCTGATTTAGAAGCTGAAATCCCTAATGTAGATCAATACTTCGGTACGACAGATTTACCTTTGTTATTAAAAGCATTAGGAGCTGACTATAAACACGAATTATTAGGAGAGCGTCTGACGACTACTCCTAAAAACTACGCTTACCTTAAAATCGCTGAAGGATGTGACCGTCCTTGTAGCTTCTGTGCTATCCCTTTAATGAGAGGAGCACACGTATCTCAACCTATCGAGAAATTAGTAAAAGAAGCTGAGGGATTAGCTAAAAACGGAGTAAAAGAGTTAATCTTGATCGCTCAAGATTTGACTTACTACGGATTAGATTTATACAAAAAGAGAAACTTAGCAGAGCTATTAGAGAACTTAGCGAAAGTAGAAGGTATCGAATGGATCCGTCTTCACTATGCATTTCCTACAGGATTCCCTATGGATGTATTAGAACTAATGAAGAGAGAACCTAAGATCTGTAACTACTTAGACATTCCTCTACAACATATCTCTGACAATATCTTAAAGTCTATGCGCCGTGGTACTACACAAGCGAAGACAACTAAGCTATTAAAAGAGTTTAGAGAAGCTGTACCAGGTATGGCTATTCGTACAACATTAATCGTAGGATACCCAGGAGAAACAGAAGAGGACTTCCAAATCATGAAAGATTGGGTACAAGAAATGAAGTTTGAACGCTTAGGATGTTTTACTTACTCTCATGAAGAGAATACACATGCCTATAAATTAGAAGACGATGTACCTGAAGAGGTAAAACAAGCTCGTGCTAATGAAATCATGGAAATCCAAGCACAAATCTCTTTTGATCTAAACCAAGAGAAGATAGGACAGACATTCCGTTGTATCATTGATAGAAAAGAAGGTACTGAGTTCATCGGACGTACTGAGTTCGATAGCCCAGACGTAGATAACGAGGTAAGAATAGACGCTACTAAACACTATCTGAAAATAGGTGAATATGCAGATATCCACATCGATAGTGCTTATGAGTTTGACTTATTCGGTACACCAGTAAAATAATATTTAAAAGCTGTTCTTCACTGAACAGCTTTTTTTGTACCTTTCTTTTAGAATCTAAAAAATTATTTAATCATATAGTCTCTGGCTACACTCCTATCAAGAGTTTTATTTTAGTTTGTTTACACAACAATAATATTAAGGTAAAGTTGACAATACATAAAACATTCATCTTTGTCCTAATCAATTAAAACAGATACCATGAGATTTCAAAAGAGACTATTAGTTTTATGTTTAGCTATGAGTTCATTTGCATTTGCACAAGATAATAAAGTATTGCGTATCGCACATAGAGGTGCTATGGGACACGTAACGGAGAACACAGTAGAATCTGTTCTGAAAGCTGTAGAGATGAAATCTGATGCGATCGAAATAGATGTGTTCAAAGTAAAAGATGGCGCTCTAATGGTACATCATGATGATACCTTAGAACGACTAACGAACGGTAAAGGAAATATCGAACAATATACTCAAGCAGAACTACAAGCGCTACTAGTAGATGGTAAATATAAAATGCCTACCCTAGAAGATATTATTTCTGCTATCAATAGGAAAGCGGTATTAAATATAGAACTAAAAGGAGCGAATACCGCAGAAGGTACATACGCTATCATCCAACAGTTCAAACAAAAAGGATGGACGAATGCAGACTTTATCATCTCTAGTTTTAAATGGGATGAATTAGAAAAAATAGCTGCTCTAGATCCTAATTTAGACATCGCTGTACTGACTTCTAAAGAGCCAGCTGATGCTATCGAATTTGCACATAAGATCAAGGCTGTAGCGATCAATCCTTACTTCAAAACATTGAATGAGAAAAACGTGAGTAAAATCAAACAAGCTAAGTTAAAAATATATCCATATACTGCGAATGAAGAGAAAGATATCCAACGTCTAAAAGACTTAAAAGTAGACGGTATCATCACCAACTTCCCAGAGAGAATATAATACATTTTGGTTAGGTTATTTTAAGCAGAAAGGCGTATTCAGTGTGAATATGCCTTTTATTTTATTCGTTATTTATACTTTATATTGCTTCAAAGAAACCTGTGAAATACTGTAAGAATAACACCCATAAGATGATAATCGTAGTACCTAATATCGCTCCAAATAATCCACCGAGTACGAAGTCCTTTTGCTTCAACATCCCTGTACCAAAGACAATGGCGTTAGGCGGTGTAGATACTGGTAAGAATAATCCACACGAAGAACAAAGTCCTACTACTAACCCTACCGGTAATAACTGATCTGTAGGTAGTACAATAGCCGCAATATTAATCACAATAGTAGCTGTAGCAGTACTACTCATAATATTAGAAAACAACACTGTCACTACTGCGAAAATAATCATCATCACGATCATATTAAACTCCATCCCTGCTAAGAACTGAGAGTAATATGGTGCTAGTAGCTCTTTAATAGCCATCCCTAGAGACAGTCCTCCCGCTACTAACATCAAGGTATCCCAAGGCAATCTGCGCACGTCCTCTGCTGTGATAATCCCCAACATCGGCAAGAACATAATAGGCACCATCGCGGCTCCTGCTGTAGGTATATGTAATCTACTTCCTAACATCCACATCAATACTGTCACTCCTAAGATGATAATAACGGCTAGACGCTGTAAGCGCATACTATTCGTCATTTCTAAGGCTTTGTTTGCAAACGAAACATCTAATCCTTTTACCTTAGAAGTATACTTGCGCACTACAGCATACCAGAATGTCCCTAATAAAACCACCGCTGGTAAGAACCCTAATAACAACCACTGAGAGAACGTAACATCGAATCCTTTAGATTTCAATACGTTCACTACGATTAAGTTAGGAGGTGTAGATACCATACTCATCATCCCTGCAAAGGTAGCAGCAGCTGGAATACTGACTAAGATAGCCTTAGACATATTAGAGTCTTTCCCCTCTCTATCTATCAAGGGCATTACCGAAGCTAATACCATAGCTGCAGTCGCTGTATTCGAGATAATCAAGGATAGAACTGAAGTAACAATGATAATACCTAATACTAGCATATTAGGATTAGAGCCAAAAATAGAAATGGTCTTCTTAAACAACGACAAGTCAAGATTGGTCTTCCGCATTCCTTCACTCAAGAAGAAACCTCCTAAGAATATCCAGATCACACTGTCTGACCAGGTATCTGATATCTCCTGGGGCGAAATCGTGGCTCCCTGTATATTCCCCATGGTATAGACGAGAAAACCTATAATCATAATCCCTACCGCAAAGGGAGGAATGGCTTCTGTCGCCCAGAGTAATATAGAGAATATTAAAATAAACATGGTGTATTTCTGAGCTTCACTAAAAACATCTGGAGCTAAAAAATAAGTACCTAACAGTGCAGCGACTAAAGAAAAGAAGAAAATACCTACCCTCGTTTTGATATTCCACATATTCCACGAAGCCTCTATTAGAAGCTCACTGTAGAATCGGATACCCGTTCTAATCTTCCTAATCTTGTCAAAGTAATCAAATTCCATATTCTTGTATTTAACCTTTAAAATTACAACAAATTAGTACATCAAGCCACTTTTACCATTGTATAATAAAAACAAAAGTGGAACTCTGACGAGTCCCACTTTTAAGAATTAGTGCATTAACCTGATAATCTATTAACTATGAAAGCATTAATTAAAACTATATTTTAACCCTATTTGTATTTGGTATGGGTTTCCTCTATTGACAGGAGTCCCTTTTGTATTTACTCTATAATTAAATTGTTGTGTAGCTTGATCAAAACCTGGTAAAGCAGCTGTCTCTCCTTTCTTAGGTACACCTAAAGCATATAGAGACTGCGTTCTCATAGATTTATTCACTCCCCAATCTTTATTCAATAAGTTCGCTACGTTAAATACATCTGCTGATAACTCAAACTTGTGTTTCCCTTTAACATGGAAAGTCTTCGCTATACGCAAGTCAAATACACCATAGAAACTATTCTTTCCTCCGTTTCTCTCTGCTATTTTACCATAGCTATCTTGGATATAATTTTTAAGACTACTACTTACTTCTGGATTATCCATAATCGCTTGTAATCCATCCTTAATATGCTGTGGAGTCTTAGGATCATTGATGTCAAATACATATGCTAAGTCATTATTACCACTAACAAAATCTCCATTCGTATTACCCCCTGATAATAAGCTATATCTCGTTCCTCCAATACCTGAGAATCTCACTCCTACATTCACTCCGTAGAAACTAGGTGCATTACCATACACTACTAATTTATGTCTAAAGTGATTATCAGAATAACTCATCTTGCTTAAATCTCTAGGATCATCTGCTACTGGTAGTCCTAGTGTAGCCGAGTTAGCTACGTTTCCATTATAAGAAGTATTGTCCTTAGTAGAGTTCCAAGTATAACTCACTGCTATCTGTCCATCTCTATAATAGTTATAGTTCGTGTCAAATACTAAAGCATAGTTATTTACTTTTCCTTCACTTACTAACTCTAATACACGACCTAATTGGTTTGATTTTCTACCTTGTTTCCAATCAGAAGCACCGTTCGCTAAAATAGTTTCTGCAGGGACGAATACTCCTCTTCCTCCTTCATTGTCTAAAGTAAAGAATGGTTTATCCACCATATTTCTATCTTTATAGAAGTAGTTATTACGAGCTAAGTTCATATACCCTGTCACACTAACCTTAAATCTACTGCTGAAGAAGTGTGTATACGATAAGTTAGCCTTATACACCATCGGTACTTTTGCGTCTTTTCCTGTGAAATTGATTGTGCTTAACTGATGTTGAGTCAAAGAAGGTATTGCGTTTTTATCTTTTCTATAAGCTTCAAAGTCTGGAGTAGGTACATCAGCTCCCATTACATCTACAGTAGCTAACTTACTACCATCAAAAGTAAGGTTGTTAATCAATGCATAGTTATTCACATCCGAACCAAAGATACCTCCACCTAGACGGATATAGTCTGTATTGTTCTCATTGATATTCCAATCAAACTGAATACGTGGCTGTACAATCAAAGACTTAAAGTTATTGTCTGTTCTTAGTCCTAGCTCATCATATACTAACTGGTTAAACTTAGCTGTCGGATACTTCGCATAATCTAAACGAAGCCCTAAAGTCATATCTAAACCAGGATATAAAGAAGTCTTCATTTGTCCATAGATACCCGCATTTAATATATTTCCATCGACAGTAAGATCATCTACTAAAGGTACTTCTCTATAATATCTATAAGGTCTTAGATTCTCAAAGCTATCCATAGACGAATATCCTAGAGCAGGATCATTATTAAAATGGAAACGTCCATTCACTTCACTACCATATACTGACTTAGAATTAGTCTGCATCACGTCAACACCGAAAGTATAGTTTACTTTATCTGTGTTATAGTATAAATTATTTACAACCTGAAAAACATTGTTGGTGAACTTCTCTTGTGCGAAACGGTGTCCTCCCAACTGTATATTAGCTGAACGCACACCACCTCCAACATTAGAAGTTACGTTCTCCACAATAGCACGTGGTATATACCATCCTGGTAACTCTGCACTCTGATGACTATCCTGGAATGTATATAGATACTGTACCTTTAACTCATTAGTCAGCTTAGGGCTGATATTCGTTCTTAATGTAGCTAATAAACTGTTGTCAACACTCTTATCTGTACCATAAGATTCGTATAGATTAATCTGTGTGTTATCCCCTAATCCTAGTGGATTATAGTCATACGTAAGGTTATTTCTAACCGTTAATAAGTTATTCTCGTTAATCTGCCAATCTAAACGCAAGAAGGCTGCATCAGAGTTTCTTCTCTTGTCAAATGTTCCGTACTGAGGATTATTAGACACACCATATTTATCACGAGCAATACCTACGAACTTGTCTAAAGTCTGGTTAGTAATACCGTATCTGTCTTCATCTGCCGGTCCATTAATATCTGCAATCACTAGTGATCGAGTGTCTAACTGGTGATCCCATGCTACAAAATAGTGTAGTTTATCCTTAATAATCGGACCACTTAAGGATAATCCATATTGATAAGTAGAGTAATCTCTATCCCCTTTCTTATTTCCGTTGATATCGTACGGGCTAGATAACCAATCTGCACGCATATAAGAGAACATAGAGGCTGAGAACTCATTGGTTCCAGATTTAGTTACTGCACTTACGGTTCCGCCTCCACTTCGCCCTAATGTCACATCATACTGATTCGTCACTACCTGAAACTCGCGTACCGCCTCCATAGACACAGAATATGGAGCACCACTTCTACTAGTAGTCGCCCCTCCTGATGTAGGATTCTTAGCAGTAGTTCCATCTATCGTAAAATTAATAGAAGAACCTAGTTGTCCTCCTATAGATCCTCCATTCGATAAAGGTGATAGATCCGTTAGGTTAGCAAAATTACGTCCGTTAATCGGTAGGTTTTTTATAGAGCTCGCTGTAAAAGTAGTCGCTGCCCCCAAAGACTCCTTCTGATTCTTTAAGCTCTTTCCATCAATAACGATTTCTTCTAAATGCTGATCATCTAATCCAATAACAATATCTACGAATACATTATCCCCTTGGTTTACGTAGTACCCCGTTTTCTTAACTTCTCCTCCAGTCTCATCCTGTGTAACAACGATATAAGGACCCCCTAATGGAATTTCTTTAAAGACAAACTCCCCATTAGCATTCGTCTTAGTACGTGTGGTAAATCCTGTAGATGTATTTCTAATCATAACTTCTTTTCCCTGTTGGATCGCATTATCCTGTAATACGATCCCTTGGATAGAAGCTTGTGTGGTTTGAGCAAAAACTTGTGCACTAAATAAAGTCGCACATACCAAACCTGCTAATTGTAATTTTTTTTTCATTTACGTTACTACTAGTTGATTAATGAAGTCAAATCTATTCCTCCATTATTATCTCTAGATGTTTAGTACGTAAAGAAATTGTCATTTTTAAATTCAAGAATTCAAAGAGTTATTATTAAAGTGTTAACTCATAATCATCTTATACTAAAGTCTGTCTTTTTCTGTCATCTCTATTTCTTTAGAACTGTATTTTACCTTTTGGTTTCCTAAATTATACTTTAAAGAAATAGCAAAACCTTGTGTATCGCTATAGTCTTTAAAGTAGTTATTTTGATTCGCATAGTTAGTACTAATGATCTGTCTGTCACTACCAAAAATATTATACACATACAAATTAGCAGATAACTTATTCTTCAAGAACTCTCTACTCATAATAAAGTCTGTACGCTGATAACCACTTATTCTAAAAGTCCCTTGTACAGTAGGAGTATAAAAGTTATAGGTCAACATCGCTTTCCAGTTACTTTTCTTTTCAATATCAACTGAAGTACTTAATCGCCCTCCAAATATTAAAGCATCATTCTTATACAATTTCTTATCTACACCATAAAAATAATCTTCCTGCTGTTGCAAGTAAAGAAAAGGACTCACTGACCAAATAGGTAAAATCTGGTGAGAATAGTTTACAATCATACCCGCTAGTTGTCGTTTATCTATATTCGTATAATGATAGATTAACATATTATTTTCAGGTTCTTGATAAGAGATTTCCATAGATGGATTGCTCTCACGATTATAGAACAGTTCAATATTTAACTGATTCCAATTATAACTTAAACTAAAATTATGACTGATCGTTGGTTTTAAATCAGGGTCTCCTTGGAAATATGAAAACAGATTATAGTAACTCTTCGCAGGATTCATCCAAGAATACGAAGGTCTGTCAATACGCTTTCCATACGAAAAACTCAATTGTTCTTGTTCTGTTAGATCGTACTTCACATAAGCTGTAGGGAATAACTTAAAGTAAGACTGTGTATTACTTCCTACTCCTGTACTCTTCGTCTGAATGCCTGTGTACTCTCCTCTCAATCCTGTTTTAACCTGCCATTTATCCCATTTTTTAGTAAATGAGGTATATCCAGCCCAGTTGATTTCTTGATAATCATAATCGTTACTCTTTTCTTTATTAGGGTTGCCTGTTTTAGTATCAAAAAAGTCTAATGAATATAAAGCTTTGACAATACTATACTTTCCTCCTAACTCCCACTTCGTTGTTTCTTTATCTATCGTATAATCAATACCAGATACAGCTAATCGTGTACGCGAGTTATCTTTCGTTGCGAAAAAGCGTTCAGTTGGTACTTGATTTTTAAAGTTTAATTCAGTTCGTACATCTTGGTTATCTTTCTGGTTATCATACGTAAAATAAGAAGACCATAATAAGTTTTTCTCTTGACTAAACTTCTTGTCTAACATAAAATACCCTGTGTACGTATCCATATTAGCACGCTTCTTATTAAAAGTAGTATAGTTAGATTCTACAATCCCCTCTTTATTATAGATTAATGTAGGGATGACATAATCACCTTTGGTTTGCTCATTAATATAGCCATCCCCTCCTAATGTCAGTGTCAATGTACTATCTACCTTTACATCCATCTCCGCATTAAAACTATGTCTTCCTCTCATCTTATTCATACGAGTCAGGTCTGTACTCCAACGCTCTCCGTTCTCATAGATAACGTTGTCTTCATTATAGCGTACTCCTGATCCTTTTGTATAAGAATAATTTCCAGATAAATTCACTTTATCACCAGAGTAAAAATGTTGTGTACCTAAGGTGTTAACTGCATAGGTAGTTTGTTTAAAACGATCTGTTACACTCCCTTTATATCCTAAGTTTACGTTCTTTTTTAATTTAATGTTCAATACTGCTCCCCCCTGAGCATCATACTTAGCAGGAGGATTAGTAATAACTTCTACAGCCTCTACCTGTGTACCATCTGTAGATTCTAGCATCTCTTTTAACTGCTCTCCTGTCAGCATCACCTTTCTATCGTTAATCGTCACCAATATACTAGAGCTCCCACGGATACTTAGGTTATCTCCTATCGCATTGACCCCAGGTGTTTGTTTCAGAATATCCCACGCATTCGTAGTCGCTAGTGGCGTATCTTGTACATTAAACACTAATCTGTCTATCTCTCTTTTTATAGTAGGACGCTTGGCAGTAATCATTACTTCTTCTAAAATAGCGTTATCTTCTGCTAACTCTACTATAGCTGGAGCCGTACCTAAAGCTATTGTCTGAGATTTAAATCCTACATAGCTAAATTCTAATTGAGTAATGGATACATTAGCGTCTAAATCATAAACACCTTGTTCATCTGTATAAACAGACTGTACTATCTTGCCATCGGCATCTTTAGCTACAACAGTAACAAAAGCCAATAATTCCTTTTTATTGTCTGTTACTTTTCCTTTGATCTGAGAGTTAGTTGTTTGTGCATTTACTAATACACTTAACAATAATATGCTCCATAAAATAAGTATGCGTACCATAATTTCATTAATTTTAAACAAAGGTGCTGTATTCAGAAAAAGAAGGCGGTTAATGAACGGTTAATGAACGGTTAACAGCAAAAGCCTCTTGATGTATTACTCTCTTTTTAAAGTATATTTGTGTATATGAAAAAGCTAAATTCTAAATATTACTTAATCATCTTTTGTGTTTTCTATTTACTTCTGATAGGGGTAATGGGAGCATATATATACCATGCTTTTCAATTAAAGTGTAAAGAGATAGTAACTACTGTACATACTAGAATAGACAAGCTAGAAGAATCTGGAATATTAAATAAATACACAATAAAGAAAGAGAATGAGCAATATAGAATGCTCTTAGATATAGTGCATGGAGAAAAGACATTAGATGAGTTTAAAGAGTTTAATAAAAAAGTAATTAAATCAAGAGAAGAACATTTTAGCCATATCATAGATAGTTTATTTGTTGATGAAAAGTACGAGGTGGCTGTCAGATATGATATGTCTCAATTAAAATTACATGATCAAAAAAAAGAGATTTTAGATGCTCCTATAACTTTACTTCAAACCTCTCGTAAAGTAGATAAATCCTATAAGACCAATACTTCTAACTGGGAGGTACAGGAAAGTAGTGAACGAACTGATGTAAGAGAGGAACAAAAAGAGTATAAACATCACTTCTCTCTATATCAAAATCAATATATTGATATCAAAAATATTATAAGTATAGCTCTTTTATCACTATTACCATTACTTATTTTGACTGCTATAGTTGCTATATCACTCTTAGTCGTTTACTATATTGCCTATCGCACAATTAAACAAAAAGAAAAAGAGGTAGACAATCTCTACAATATGGTAGACAATGTCTCTCATGAGTTTAAACTACCTATCGCTACCTTAAAATACGGTTGTAAGAATCTGTCCAAAGAATATGAGTCTCCAACAGTGAACCTTCTACTCCGTCAAGTAGATCGATTAGACCGATTACAGAATAGCCTTAATCCTATCCTATCAGATGAAGAAGAAAGCTATAAAAAAGAAGATGCTTTAGTACTGATAGAGGATCTCCAAAACCTGTATCCTGAAGTATTATTATCAATAGAGTGGAATGCTAAAAATGAACTTAATCTATCTAAAACTAAAATAGAAACTGTACTTCTTAATCTATTAGAAAACAGTATTAAATATGGTGGAACAGAGATTAAATGTATTATCTCTTCAGAAGCTAATCAGTATACTATCACAATTACAGATAACGGAATGGGAATCGCTAAGGATAAACAGAGTGATGTCTTCAAGAAATTCTATAGAATACGAGAAGGCAATATCCATAACACCCAAGGACTAGGTATCGGATTATACCAAGTACAACAAATAGTAAAATCACTTCACGGAAGTATTAATATAAATAGTAAACTAGAAGTAGGGACTACTTTTAAAATCACAATACCTTATGCATAAACTGTTATTAGTAGAAGACGATATTGATTATGGTACTGTTATTCAACAGTATTTAGGTATCTGTGGTTTTGAGGTAAAATGGTTCACTACTCCAGAAGAAGTTGTAGATACTGTAAAACAAGAACACTTTGACTTAGCGATATTAGATATTATGCTCCCTCAGAAAGATGGTTTTACCTTATCGAAAGAGATTAATACAGTATTACCTACCTTGCCTTTCTTATTCTTAACAGCAAAGAACCAAAGTATTGACCGCTTAATGGGGTTAAAGCTCGGTGCTGATGATTATATTTCTAAAACATGTGATCCTGAAGAACTAAAGCTTCGAATAGAGAATATCCTAAAGCGAACTGCTGTACCAAAAACAGAACAGTACTTATTAGGCAGCTATACTTTTAATCCTATACAGCTAAAGCTGAGTCATCCTTCTGAAACGATACGTCTGACAGAACGAGAGAGAGATTTATTACTTCTATTAATCAGTCATAATGGTGATATTATATCTCGTGAGGAGATCTTACAGAAGCTTTGGCCGTCTGCTGATTACTTCAATGGACGTAGTTTAGATGTATTCGTCACCCGCTTAAGAAAATACTTTCAACACGATGAATCAATAAGTATCCTGAGTTTAAGAGGAGTTGGTTTTGAAGTGAACTTATCCCTTAAATAAGCTTGGTACTACTCCGTAGTAGCAATATAAAAAGGGACTGCGAGTAAGATCACAATCCCTTTACTTATGCTATTTATCTTGAAAACGTTTGAGAAAAGTCTCGTTCAGTTTTCCTTTATCTTTGATTCTACTTAAAGCTTCTAAGGCTTTCGCTTTATAACTTTCATTCTTAGTCTCTTTAAATAATTCGTCTGAAGCAAGTGCATAATTAGCATTAAAGTCATCTAGCGTATTAAAAGTAGTTTGGCACTTATCTAAATATTCTAAACCTGCCTCATACTGAGTATCCGCTATAAAGAGGATTCCCTTCATTAAATATACTTCTTGTTGTCGTTGCTCCGTCCAGGTATTCTCTGTTATATACAACTCTTCTGCAATACTTAGCTTTTGCAATCCATTAGCTATATCTCCTAAAGAAGTAGCGGTAAGCCCTATTCCATAATAACCATCAGGGTCATTGGGAAAGTCCTTGATCAATTCTTCATACTTCTTTCTCGCTAAGCCAATATTTCCGACTCTTAAAGCTGCTTCTGCTAACTCTTCTTTAAATACTGAATTACTCTTACTAGCTAAACTATCAGCATAGTAATAATACGTTACTGCGGCTTCGTGCTTATCTTGTTTAGTTAAAGCTACTCCTGTAAAGAAATATGCATCACAAAGTGTTTTATCTCTTTCTATTAAACTAAAGAACACTTTACCTGCGATATTATAATACTTAGGTGAATTAAGAGCTTCTAAACCTACTTTATATAATCGTTCTACTTCCATATCATCAGATGGACAACTAAGCTCTAAATCATCATAAGAATACTTATAATCAACAGTCTGAGCATAAACACAGTTATATGTAAGACACCAAGTACTAATAAGTAGAAATACTACAATCTGTAGTTTATCTCTGGTAAACAATCTCACTGGTAGGAGATGCATTATAATATTCATTATTTTCTTGTTCTTTAATACGATCAGTAAACAACACACCATTCAGATGATCAAATTCATGTTGTATAATGACAGCTGTAAAACCTTCTATCACTTCTTGGAAATGTTCTCCACTCAAATCATAGTAAGTAATCTGAATAGCTAAGCTTCTGTATACTTCTCCATATTCATTAGCAATAGATAAACATCCCTCTTCTCCTCTTCTCAATATTTTAGAATACCACACAATCTCTGGATTAATAAAGAACTCAAATGGTTCTCCTTTTTTATCCATACGTTGCACTAGAAAAACTCTTCTATTGATACCTACCTGAGGTGCTGCTATCCCTACTCCAGGTTTCTCTTCATTGCGAACAGTTTTATACATTCTCGCAATCAGATATTTTAAGTTCTCATCTGTCGGTAATACTTCTTCACATCTCATTCTAAGCACTTGTTCTTCCACAGGGCTATCTACCTGATAGACATGCATTGGTTCTTCTACAGTACTTTGTTGTATAAGAAGATTTTCTATATCGTTTAACTTGGTGTAAGTATTCATTTTATTTTGTTTTACAAGTCAAAAATATAACTTAAATCACATATAAATAAAAAAAGCCCAGAGAATCTCTGAGCTTTTTACTTATGCCGACTTAGGAAGACTATCAGGGGCTTGTACTGGCAGTACCTCTGGTAGAGCAGGGATAGAATCATTCACTGATTTTACATCTGTACCTTCATCCTCATCTTCGTCATCATCCTTTGCTCCTTGTCCCAATACTTCACTTGCTTTATATCTACCTAACTTAATTTTAAAATCTTCTGCATTACCTGTTATTCTCATTGGTATTCCTATAATACCTAATGGAGGCAATCCCAATCTAAATCCAATATTTAAATCTCCATCTAAACTTACTTGTCCCTCAAAACGTGGCCTAAAACCAGCCATCTTCATTTTAGTTCGTTCAATAGTCATTACATTATCTTTAATAGATGATTTAATATTAACGTCAGATAATGTTCCTTTTTCTAACGATTTAGCATCCGTCTTATCTGCAATAGCTCCTAAAAGTTTAAATCCTTTAAAACTAATATTGGCTAATGATAATGTACCTTGACCTTCAATGCTCTTCATTACAGGGAACATACTACTGTTTAATTTCCCTTTCAAACTATAATCTAAAGAAACTGTTCCGTAAGCATCCTTCGCCATTGTCACCATTTCTCTAAACAAAGTAATTTCTTTATATGCTCTTTGAATATCAAATTCAGAAGCTTTTAAATGATAACTGAATAATGCACTTCTATAGCCCGTTGGTTCATAAGTTCCATTCATAGCAACATTTGTTCCTATCAAATTAAACTTAGTATCTTTCAAATCTATACCTCCTTTAGAAACAACTAGATTACCTGTAAAGTTTTCAATATTATATTCTGTGTATTTAATCTTATCAGCTACAGCATTAAAGGCAATATTAATGTCTTTAGGAACCTGAATAACACCTGCGTTAGATGTATTTGCTGTTGTGACATTACTAGTTTTATTATTTGCAAACATCATAAATTCATCAACATTCATATAAGGAGTTTGTAAATCAAAGTTCCCTTTTAAAGTATCTCCTTTCAGCATATAACCAATCACATTAGTCAAGTATCCATTCATAGAAAATTTAGAACTACCATAAGTAGCTTCAAATTTCTCAAACTTCATCTTTTCTTTATAGAACTTGAATACTCCTTTTTTAATATGTAATGGTTTTGGGAACATCTCAGAAGTCACCGTTATATTGTCTACTTCAAACTTTCCTCCATTCTTTAATTTATCAAAATCTCCTTTTACAGCATCACTTTGTAATCCGCTTAAGAAAAGACTCGTTAATAATCTACCGCGTACATCTATTCCATCAATCTTAAACAACTTATATAGGTTACCTATATTCAATGTTCCTTTTGACTTCACATTATAATTTAAGTTATTTAAATTATACAAACTAGCAGCTAATTGGAAAGGTTCTCCTGCTATTTTAAAGTCAATTGGTAAGACTTTAATTGTTAAGTCATGTAGAGATCCACGCTTACTCTTAATGATCGTATGAATCTGAATATTCTCTATTGGTAAGTCAGGTATACGTTTAAATTGAACATATCCATTGACAAACTTAATTTCAGAATCAATTACAGGGAATAGTTTACGCTTTGGCTCGTATGTTCCCTTTATACTACCCTTTGCATCAATCACTCCTCTAAGCACAATATCTTCTATTGGTATGAATTCCTTTATATTCTCTAAGTCCACTTTAGCATCTACATCCGCCTCAATATTGTAATCACGTAGATTCTTTAGATATATATTACCTTTTATAAAATTACTCATAGCAGATAATGAAATATCAGAAATTCTAACTGAAGTATTTTTATAATTAGAATCCTTAGCTGCTATATCAAAGTTAAAGTTAATAGCTTCTAATGCTTCTGGTAATTGTTCTAACTTAAAATATCCATCTTTTATAGACCCTTTTAAATCGAATTGAGGAATACTAGTGATAGTACTGTCTCTATATACTTTACGTAAGGTTCTTCTTTCAACAATACCTTTAGAGTAAGTTCCATCAAAAACTCCATCCAAAGCTAATTCACCACGCATAGCAAATCCTTCAATACCTATTGCTTTTTGAAATAAATCAAGATTAACTATTGAATTGATCTTTCCTTTTGCATTAATAACGGTCAAGCCCTCAACTTCTGCATTGATATCAGTATGTTTATTATCTAAATCAAAAGCCAACTTATTAATAGACACTTTTCCTTTTTCTATATCTAACTTTGGCATTGAATAAGCAAAGTCAAGTTCTACATTTTCTAAAGGCTTACTAACTTGTTTATTTTGTATAAATCCATTCTTTAATTTCAATGATAAATCTACATTAGGACTTAAAGTGTCAACAATAACATATTTACCTTTTAATAAAAACTTACCATTAACATCTCCAGCAAATTTAGTATCATCCAACCAATATTGATACTCTGGTGGTATTACTGATAACAGTTGTTCTAGAGTAGCATTCTCTGTTTTAATATCAAAAAGCATATCATAGCCATTCTCAATAAAACCAAAATGTCCTTTAAAATCAACAGGTAAACCTTTAATACGTAAGTCGTTCTTTTCAAAGACAAATGTTAAAGACTTTGTATCTACTTTAGTTTGAAGCTTAGCTAAAATAGGTTTTTCTTTCACATAGTGAACTCCATCAAAATTCAAATCAAAAGAATGTATACTTGCTTTACTCAACAAATCAAATACATCATCGCTCATATTTCCTTGACCAACATAATCAAAATCAGAAGCTATGAAACTCAACTTACTAGCTAAATCATTATAGATTATTTCTGCATTATCAATATGAAGTTCGTCAATCTTTAATTCAAGACTCTCATCGCTTTCTTCTTTTTCATCTGATGGTACAAAAACATCATAATTTGCTTCTCCTTTTTCTGTAACATTAATGTGAACAATAGGACTATCTACGTATATTCTATTAAAAGCTAATTTACCACCTACTATACTAAAGATATCGACACCTAAACTAACAGATTTAGCTTCAAATAAATGATCAGAATACAATGAATCTAATTGTACACCAGCTATACTAGGATTAACTACTGTAGCTGTTAATAAAGGAAATCTATTATAAAATGATAGATCAATTTTCTCAAAGTCTACATCACCTTTGATTGATTCTTTCATTAATTCCTTTACCTTAACATTTATCTGATCTGCATAAAATACTGGTACAATATACATTAGTGCTAATACTAATACACATAATACTCCAATGCTTATTCCTAACCTAATAAGAACTTTTTTTACAGTTTTCAACATAGCTTACTTAATCTTCAATATGCGTACAAAGTAACATCTTTTTTTCGCAACTTTAACAAACTTAAACAGAAATATAGAACAACATCTTGTCTGAAGAAACAAAATATGACTACCCTATATAAACAAAAAATCCCCAACCTCATACGAGATTGGGGATTCTATAAAGAAAGGCGGCGACA
>NZ_JBBPHJ010000037.1:0-25060 GCF_038039665.1 Myroides sp. C4067 | reverse complement strand
AACCCAGGACCCCAACATTAAAAGTGTTGTGCTCTACCAACTGAGCTATCGAGTCGTTATTTCAATTCCTGATTGCGGGTGCAAATATAGAAGCTTTTTTTAAAAATCCGACACATATTTGTTTTATTTTTGACTTTTATTTTTCAATTCATCCTAACACTCTAATAAACAACCCCTTGTTTTTATGAAAAAAATTATTCTTTTAGGCTATATGGGTTCTGGTAAATCAACTATTGGTAAAATACTGGCAGAACAACTAAAACTAAACTTTATAGATTTAGACAACGAAATAGAGAAAAAACATCAAATATCGATTTCAACCCTGTTTGAAACGAAAGGAGAAATCTATTTTAGGAAGCAAGAACACCTATTATTACACGAGATAATAGATACTCAAGATAACTTTATTCTTAGCTTAGGTGGAGGAACACCATGCTATGCTAATAATCATTTAGCTCTACAGAGAGAGGATATCTCCTCATTCTATTTAAAAGGTTCTATTAAAACACTAGCAGATCGTCTAGAAAAAGAAAAAGAGCATCGTCCTCTTCTTAATCAGAATTCAGACGATACTCTTGAAATTTTCATTGCTAAGCATTTATTTGATCGTAGTTATTTCTACCATCAGGCTAAAACTATTATAGCTATAGATGATAAAACTCCTGAGCAAGTAACCCAAGACATCCTTAATCATCTTAATTAGCTTAAATAAGCATACTCCTCGTCTCCATCAAAGACAACCTGAATATGCTCTAATAATGATGTAGATAATGATATCCCTTTAAAGTCCGCTTTAACGGGATATTTTTTATGGTTACGGTCTACTAGTACCGCCGTTTTTAGTTTCTTTAATGGCACTTCTAAGAAATGCTTTACACCGTATATTAATGTCGCTCCAGAATTTAACACATCATCTACTAGTACAACACACTTATCTGTATAGACTGTACTCTCTAATGAAGTCTCTATTGGATTAATCGGATTCTGTTTATCTATACGCACTTCACAAAGAATTACTTTTATAGAAGAAATCTCTTGTAATGCTTCACTGATCTTTTGAGCAAAAGTATATCCACTATTTGCTACACCAGCGATTACTATTTCATCCTCATCTATATAAGTCTCATAGATCTGATAAGCTATACGTTTAGTAGTAAACTTAATTTGCTCTTTAGTTAAAATGATTTTTTTAGTCATGTTGTTTATTAATTATAAAAAATAACTCTCTACCTGCTCTAGGCTTAATAGAGTTATGTGCTGTTTCTAAAACTTGTATATTGAACTTTTCCTTAAACAACTCTAAGTACTCTTCTTTATTACCACCAAAAGGAGGAGTCTCTTGATTAAAGTAACAATCAAATAATACCCCTACTAGCTTTCCTCCTGGTTTTAATAAGTCATGCATCTTCTCTACATAATCACTTCTCTTATCAATAGGCAACGAACAGAAGAACGTTTGTTCTATAATAAGATCATATTGTCCCTCATGTTCAAAGAAATCTTCTAAAATCACATCACCATAAGGAAAGTTATTCATCAAGCCATAAGCTTCTAATGCCCCTACAATAGTAAAGTCTAATCCACTAATATTAGTAAAATCATTTTCATATAAATACATCAACTCATGCCCATGGCCTATACCTGGTACTAAAATAGCTAAATCTTTCTTTGTCAATTGATCTATATATTCCTTAATAGGCGTAGTGATGCTTCCTGCATTCCATTGCGCCTCACTATTAGCATACTTCTTCTCCCAAAACTCTTTATCAAACATCCTCTTCCCTCTCTTTAAAAGAATTATCTCTCTCTATACTATCTTCTCCTTCTATGATATCATCGTCTTCATAGTCGTGAAAATCATCTATATCTCTTCTATCTTTCTTAGTAGGACGTCCAGTCCCTTTAGCTCTATAATAGTCCTTCGATAACTTTAATAACTCTAAGTGCTCAAATGCCTCTGCAGGAGTCTCATCCTTGCGGTAAATATCAACTAATTTAGCTCCTACTCTATTAGCAGGTATATCTAATACTGTTAATTTATAAGTTATTTGATCTTTTCTCAATGTGATTTTATCCGTTGGGAAGACTTCTCTAGAGGCTTTAGCCGCTTGTCCATTCACTGTGATATGTCCCTTTTTACAAGCTTCCGTCGCTATATTTCTAGTTTTATAGTATCTAATACACCATAAATATTTATCAATTCGCATAATTTCGTATTAAATTTCTCTAACAAAGTACACAAAAATAAAGTAAAATTGTATCTTGCACTACTAAAATAAGTCAAAAAATGAATAGATTATTTACAGTTTTAGGTCTTGCTTTTCTAGGACTAACAGCTGCCAATTGTAATAAAGATGACGGTAATGGTGGAAATGAAGTTGTAAACCTAAGAGACCGTAAAGAAGTTCGTGATGAAAATGCAAAGCAAATAGAAGAGTTCTTAGCTAAAAACTACTTGATTATTGAAGGAGATAATATTCGTTTTGATAGTATTAGTAATCCTAATAAACCTAATCCTAATGTAGTACCTCTTAAAGATGATAAAAGAATCAAAATAGAGCAACAAATCATTACATCTGACAACTACGAATACGAAGCTGTTAGAAACCCTAATGGAACTACTTCTTTAAAGTTTTCTAAACCTAAAGACGAATTAGAATATACTATAGCTTATTTTATTGTTCCTGATGCTGATGGAAACAAACAAGAGGGAAAAGGTGATTATATCTCTACTATAGATTCTGTATATGTAAAAACAAAAGCTTTTTCATTAAAAAATGACTTCTTTTTACCTAATGACAAAGAAAATGGTATCGGAACATATTATTCTTTTCCTATTACACTACAGGAGTTCGCTCTTATGTCACAGGGTAATTATGGTCTTATACCAGCTCAATTAAAGACAGCAGAAAGACAACTATTGACTAAGGTAAAAACAGCTACTGGTATACAATTAGGTGGCGATGGAAAGTATATTTATGAAAAAGGATCAGCAGGTAGAATTATTGCATTTATCCCATCAGGAGTAGGATATTTCAATGCTGGATTCGGGTCTAAACTTAAAGCATACCAACCACATATCATCGATATGACGCTTGTAGCGAAAAAAGAGCGTGATCACGATAGGGATGGTATCCTTTCAAAATATGAAGCGAAACAAGTAATCGAAAAATCATCAGAACTAGGAAGAGCACTTACAGATGATGAGATACGTGCACTTAAATTAACGATTAAAGATTACTTTGACTTTGATACAGATGGTGACGGTGTACCTAACTTCTTAGACGATGACGATGATGGTGATGGTGTACTTACTAAAACTGAATTACAGTATAAAGACAAAAACAACAAAAAAGCATATTACCAATACTATGACCCTATTCTAAAAACTTGTTCTAATGTATTTAGATACCTAGACAGATCATGTTTCCCAGATCAAAAAGATGGTGAGGTAATTTGGCCTACTAAAAAATAACAAATAAGATTATATACAAAGAGGTAGATTGATTCTACCTCTTTTTTTTGTCCTACTCCATTCATTATACTACTATACAAAAAAACCTGCTTGATTGCTCAAGCAGGTTTTTATATATTAGATATACTCTTAATTATCTTTTGAATTTACGGTTGATTACTAACTGTGCTTTCTCAACGATAGCTGCAGCGTTTAAACCATATTTTTCCATTAATTGCTCTGGAGTACCAGATTCACCGAAAGTATCTTGTACAGCTACAAATTCTTGTGGTAATGGGTTATTTAAAGCTAATACTCTAGATACGCTTTCTCCTAGACCTCCTAAGAAGTTGTGCTCTTCAGCAGTAACTATACATCCTGTTTTTGCTACAGATTTTAAGATAGCCTCTTCATCAAGAGGTTTGATAGTATGGATATTGATTACCTCAGCAGAGATTCCTTTTGCTTCTAACTCTTCAGCAGCGATTAAAGCTTCCCATACTAAGTGTCCTGTAGCTACGATAGTCACATCTGTACCCTCGTTTAACATAACAGCTTTACCGATAACAAACTTCTCATCAGCAGGCATAAAGTTAGGCACTACTGGACGTCCAAATCTTAAATAAACAGGTCCATCATACTCAGCAATAGCTAAAGTAGCCGCTTTGGTTTGGTTGTAATCGCATGTATTGATTACAGTCATATTAGGCAACATCTTCATTAATCCGATATCTTCTAAGATTTGGTGAGTAGCACCATCTTCTCCTAGTGTTAATCCAGCGTGAGAAGCACATATCTTCACATTCTTCTCAGAGTATGCTACAGACTGACGAATTTGATCATAAACACGTCCTGTAGAGAAGTTAGCAAAAGTTCCTGTAAAAGGTATTTTACCTCCGATAGTCATACCTGCAGCTAATCCAATCATATTCGCTTCAGCAATTCCTACTTGGAAGAAACGCTCTGGGTGATTCTTTTTAAAATCATCCATTTTTAACGAACCGATTAAGTCAGCACATAATGCTACTACATTCTCATTCTTTTGTCCTAATTCAGTAAGTCCTGCACCGAATCCTGAACGTGTATCTTTACTTCCTGTATTTGTATATTTTTTCATTTTTGATTCAATTTAAGTGGATTAATAATCTCCGAATGATGTTTCTGGATTTTGTTTTAAAGCTTCTTCTAATTGTGCATCACTAGGAGCTTTACCATGCCATGCATGTGTATTCATCATGAAGTCTACTCCATTACCCATTTCTGTTTTAAGTAATACACATACAGGTTTTCCTTTACCTGTTTTAGCTTTTGCTAATTCATATCCAGCCACGATTGAATCAATATCGTTTCCTTTCTCTATCTCAATAACCTCCCAATCAAATGCTTCAAACTTAGCTTTCATAGATCCTAAATTTAATACATCATCAGTTGGTCCATCGATTTGTTTTCCGTTTAAATCTACAGTAGCGATTACATTATCCACCTTCTTAGCAGATGCATACATAATAGCTTCCCAGTTTTGTCCTTCTTGTAGCTCACCATCTCCCATTAAAACATATACAAGGTGATTATCCTTATTTAATTTTTTAGCTTGAGCTGCTCCTACTGCTACTGAAAGTCCTTGTCCTAATGAACCTGACGCCATACGCACTCCTGGTAATCTATCATGAGTACATGGATGTCCTTGTAAACGCGTATTGATTTTTCTGAAAGTAGCTAATTCACTTACTGGAAAATATCCACTACGTGACAATACGCTATAAAATACTGGTGAAATATGTCCATTAGATAAGAAGAAGATATCCTCCTCTGTTCCGTCCATATTAAACCCTTCTTTTCTATCCATTAACTTTTGATACAAAGTCACTAAAAACTCTGCACATCCTAAAGATCCTCCTGGGTGTCCAGAACTTACAGCATGTACCATTCTAAGAATATCTCTTCTTACTTGAGTAGTTAACTCTGTTAATTGTTGTGTGTTTGGTTTCATTATTTTTTCAATAAATATTTACACACAAATATAAGATTATTTTACGGTAATCACTGTCTTTTTAAAACACTAAATAGTTCATAAATCTTTACCGTAAGAAGTCTTCTTATAAAACTCTTTATGAATACTTATTTAAAACAAAAAAAGGAGACCTTATCAGTCTCCTCTTCTATCTCATATAGCTTGCTGTTATTTAGACAGACTTGCCATCAATGGATCCGTTATACTTGATTGACCATTTTCAATATGACCAGCATAATGTTGCTTCCACTCTTTATCTTCTTTACAACTTATCATTAAATCATACCAACCATTTGATCCAGTATAATCCCATTTTAGTAACTCTTCTTTATTAGGAGGCAACTCTATAATCATTGCCTTTTTCAGATATAAACTATTGTCTAAAGCAACATTTACAGTATTCACACCATTATTTTTTAATTTCACAGAGATACTTAAATCTGTGTGTAAAAAAACCTCAACATAAATATCTAAATTACTCTTACTTCCCTCAAAGCTTCTAAAGAATCCATTAGGTCCATGTACATTATAGTGATACTTGTCTCCATCTTCTACCTTCCAGTAATAATCCATAGGCTCATTATCTCTAACGGCAAAGTCCCAAACACCTCTTGACTGACTACCACCTATCATATCATACACTTGTACAGGAGCAGCATACACCTTATTCTTTAACTGATTAGACTCAACCGTGAAATCCATCTGTAACTGCGTTTTACTTCCTGCCAGTTTCACATTTGCATTCAGATTATAAGGTAAAGCACATGCTTTCTTTATTCCTTCTTCTTGTTTAGGAAATTTGGATAACAGTGTCCAATGCTTACTTCCTAACACTTCTTTTTTTGTAAACGCATTAAAGTCTCCAGGTACTTTCTTCTCTTTCGCATTCATGATTCTAGCGATATAATCATTTCGATCTACAAAGTCTAAGTTTACCTCTCTTAGGTCACGCTCAGATTGGAATACACTCGTCATATTACCACACACCTCTCTTCTCCAGCTAGAGATATTCTCTTCGATAACTTGTTTACCTGTCTTTTTTTCGATAAAATATTCTAAGAACTGTATCGTAGAGGTCAAGTCTAATACCTCTGAGTTTACCCAACCTCCTCTAGTCCAAGGCGAGGCTATAATCAT
Source organism: Myroides sp. C4067 (assembly GCF_038039665.1). Classification (NCBI taxonomy): domain Bacteria; kingdom Pseudomonadati; phylum Bacteroidota; class Flavobacteriia; order Flavobacteriales; family Flavobacteriaceae; genus Myroides; species Myroides sp. C4067. The sequence continues at coordinate 18,458 of NZ_JBBPHJ010000037.1, read as the reverse complement.
AGGCACTCTATACCCTAATCCTATCGGACTAGCTAATTGACTATCAGTTTTACCTATTCTTACTCTTTCTTGTTCTTTAGTGACCCACTCATCTTGTGTATCCATTCCCTTAGCCACTTTTCCCATCGTTTTATCTGTCGTCAGTGGGGGTACAAAAGGAGCAATATGATCAAAATAACCATCATTCTCATCGTATGTCAACACAAATATAGTCTTCTTCCACACCTCTGGGTTCTTCGTTAAGATATCTATCGCTTCTGATAAGTACCACGCCCCAAACCAAGGCGCTGAAGGATGATCAGAAAAATTACACGGTGCAACTAACCAACTTACCATAGGCAACTTATTTTCGTCTACATCCTTTCTAAACTGATAAAAAATATCTCCCTTAGGCACCTCCATCGTTTTCTCCACGCCTTTCTCCATATAGGTCATCTGCTCTAGCTTGTGATAATCTGGATCACTTGTGTTAGTAGTAAATGCTTTCTTGTGAATAGCTTTATCAAATTCACTTAATGCTTCAAATTTAGAAGGAGAGTATAGATCAATATCTTTTTCTAGCTGCTGTATCTTACCTTCTACTTCTTGTATTTTATCTTTAGCGAGAGTCTTGTCATTCAAGCTTCCCTTTAGTCTCTCCAACTCTAATACCATATAGTCATAATGAGCCTTGTGAAAACGCACATTATATTGCTTATAGAACTCTAGATTATTATCTGTAAAATTCGCTAACCAACTCTCTGCATGCCAATCAAACCCTACAGGAATACTTAATTCATTCTGATATACTCTCCACGACACATTCGCTTTTTCTAATCGTTCTGGGTAAGTAGTCCAGCTGACATCTTTATAGTTTATCTGTCCATTATCCACATGAGCTATAGAGTTGGGATCTCTTGGTTTCTCGCGAATAGCCCCAGCCCAAAAATAAGATCGATTAGCACTAGTACCTGTCAAAGAAGAACAAAAGTGTTGATCACATACTGTAAAGGCATCTGCTAGAGCATAATAAAAGGGAATATCTGCCCGCGAGAAATATCCCATCGTCAGAGGTAAATCCTTATACTCAGCATTTCCTGGTCGTTTAGCTATCAGCCAATTATCCATTTTACCTTCGTTACGAGCCTCTACCATATCCTTCCAACTATGTGGTAAGCCTCCCATCCAAGTCACCTTAGTATTCTCAATATCAAGTCTAAAAGGGCCATAAATATTTTTATGAATATCTGACTGAAACCAAACAGGCAGACCATCCTTAAGCTTCATCGCTCTAGGATCATTAAATCCTCTTACCCCTTTTAAAGTCCCAAAACAATGATCAAAAGATCTATTCTCTTGCATTAAGAAAACAATATGTTCTGCATCTAAGAACGTAGATCCTTCAGGAGCTTTGATATCAAATGCTCTCTGAATAGATGCAGGCATAGCCTCTGCGAAAAAGAGTCCACTTGAAAATAAAGCGGATTTCTTTATAAAATCTCTTCTTGTTGTACTCATATACCTTATTTTAACCACCAAGTGATACCGCGGATATTATCAGCTCCACCGAATTGGCTATTTAATGCTTCTTGTAATTTAGCCTGATTTCTATTGTATTCTGTTTGTGGATATAGCCATCTTGTAGGAGGTGTTATTCCTTCTTGTATTTTAAACTCAGGATATCCTGTACGCAAATGGTCGTAATAAATCGTCCAATTCGATTGGTGAAACATAGTAATATACTTCTGAGTCAAAATCTGTTTTAATTGCACATTTAAACTTCCTGTTTGATACTTCACCTTAGACTGATTTATATAATTGATAAAAGCTTCTTTTGTATAATAACTAGCCATTCCCTTCGCATACGTATTATAGAAATTAAAGTTTGCCTCTATCGCTTTATTATAAAAATCAGCTGCACTACCTCCTATCCAGTTACGCGCTACAGCCTCAGCTAATATAAACTGCAACTCAGAATAGCTCAATATAGAAGTAGGCTCGTTAGTAGGATCTAAATAATAACGACTTTTGATTTTAGATATATTCTTGGTTTGCACTAACTTTTCATTCTCTGCATAAGGCACTGTAGGATCCCCTCCATTATATCCACTAAAATCTGTAATAGGCAAACCTTTTTCTAATGCTGTTGACGTTTGTTGTGCAAAAGCAAATAACCTAGGATCTTTTAAATCTTGTAGTAAATTAATAAATGTTCCTGACATATACATGCTTGATCCATAAGAACTTGAATTAAACTGGGGATAGCGACTACCTGCTTGATCGAAATACATAAGTTGTCCACTATCTGCATTACTTTCTAATAGGTTTCCTGCGTTATATATTTTTGCAAATTGTTCTGCTACTTGAATCGTACCAACTGTTTTTTTCTTAGATAAACTCATCAATACCTTTAATTGATATGAGTTTATTAACTTTTTCCATTTATCAGTATTTCCTCCATAGATTATATCTCCTTTAATAGAGGGTTTGTTTTGAATCATAGAGGCTGCTAATTCCAATTCTTTTAAAACCCCTACAAAAACATCCTCTTGTTTATCATACTTAGGGAAAGGAACTTTCTTCTCTCCTAATAAGGCTTCTGAGTAAGGTACATCACCGAAGGTAATCGCTAATTCATAAAAGAACCTAGCTTTAAGAAAATGACCTACCGCTATATATTCTTCCTTATTGGTACGTTTCGCTTCATCCATCATTTTTTGTACTTGTAACAACTCCTGATACGCTGAAAAACTAGAACTATTCCACTTAAAGTATTGACTAGTATTCTCTCCATCTGTCTGAATAATCATTCTAGAAGCATACTCTTTGCTAATTCCATTTAATGCAAAAGCTGACTTACTTACTTTGGGCAATAGTAAATAAGGATCTGCCTCTTTTACTCGGTTAGGGTCTTCGCTTAATTTATCTAAATCTTGACAACTCCCCATTGATATAATTACTAGAGCTAATGCAGCTATTTTTATATATTTTTTCATTTGTATCAGTATTAAAATTTAATATTCACTCCTAAACCTACCCATCTCGTTGATGGATCTTGAATATCATTAGAAGTAGTGATTTCGTAATCTGGATCAGAATAAAGTCCTTTTGATTTTTTCCATATCAATAAGTTATACCCTGTTAAAGAAGCAGATAACTGAGTAATTTTCTTAGATTTAATCATCTCTGTAAAGTCATAAGAGATAGCCAATGTTCTTAGCTTAAAATACGTTCGATCAAATACGTTCGCAAATAGTTTATTCTCTTTCTCTGTTACTCGAGCACGATAAGGATAATTCTGTGCCCAACTTTGCCAACTTACTGCTCCTGTATGCTTTTGGAACTGACGTGTATCAGATACTACATTGCCATTTACATCTGTAATTAATTCTCCAGATACGATATTTACTCCTTCTGGTACATAAATAGGTTTACCTGTAGCATACTCCTGATCTCTATATTGGGTTGATTTAGGATGTTTTCCTCCCCACCACATTTTTTCTACCACTTGAGAGCGAGTAACTCCTCCCCATATTCCATCTATACCAATATTTACATTCCACTTTTTATACTTAAAGTTATTATTCCACCCTAAAGTCCATTTAGGATCGAAGTTTCCTAGTTTAGTAGCTTGCTTATTCCCTGTTGGCATTCCTGTTTTAGCATCTAAGATTACTTGACCATCTGGAGCTTTCATCCATTCTATATCGTAATAAGAATCTGCTCTATCGTTCAATTTTAAATTTCCGTATTTAGCAGCGCCTCCATGTATCTTAGTAATTCTTCGTTCTCTTGTACTCCAATTTATAGTAGAGTTCCATTGAAAATCATCTTTTTTAATCACGGCTCCTGATAGACTAAGTTCCCATCCTTTAGTAGTATATTCATTTCCGTTAAGCAACATATTATCAAAGCCTGAAGCTTCTGATACTGGGAATTTAATTAAGAAGTTAGAATCCAATACTCTATAATAAGTCAAGTCAAAGTTTAATCGCTTATTAAAAAAGGCTGATGACAATCCTAGTTCAAAAGATTTAGATTTCTCTGGTAGAAGACTTAAATCTAATATAGAATTAGGATACTCTACCATAGGATTACCATTAAATGAAGGTGTAACTGGAGAATAAGCTGACTGCAACTGGTAAGGGTCTAAGTCACTTGACACCTGAGCCCATGAAGTATATAGTTTTAAATAATCTACTTGTTTTGGCATTTCTATCAGATTAGATAACAATACACTCAAAGAAGTAGAAGGGTAAAAATATGACCTATTTTCTTTTATTAAACTTGATGACCAATCATTTCTAGCGGCAAATGTAAAGAAGAACGAGTTAAAGAAATCTAACTCTACAGTACCATATACACTATTTACAGCTTTCTTTTCTAGACGATTCTCTGCTGTCACAGGACCTGTAGAATTCCCTAGATTATATACCCCTGGTACTGTTAATCCATCTGCTGCAGAATAACTTCTGTTGTACTGACTATATCTAGACGCTGCCCCAGCATTGACATCTATACTCATATAGTCAGTTAGATCCTTTGTATACATCGCTAAGAAATCATATTCTAGTTTTAAGTCTTTAATATTATTGATACTAAAACCACCTTCTCTACTAGCGCTGTAATTAAAGTAAGATTTAGGACTCTGTAACTCTTCTTTATTGCTTGATGATACTACAGAAGCTCTTCCTTGAAACTTCAGGTCATCCGTAGCATCATATCTTAGCGCCATCTGTCCTGTCACAATATCTTTATTCCAAATTCTCTTAAAATTTTCAACCCCAAACCAAGGGTTATTATACCACGCATAATTCCAGTTCGCTTGGCGATATCCTTCCATACCAGGTACCCACAGATTATTCTTTAAGTCTCTACCATTTACATCTGACCCCAGCCATATTAGGACAGTATACATATGCCCACTCGGATTATAGTCATAATTAGGAATATTAGGAGAATAGATATTTGCATAAGTAAGTTTGGCATCTAACGCTAGTTTCTCTGTTAATTGAGTTGTTGATTTAAAAGAAAGGTTACCTCTGTATAAACTCGTATTCGGTACACGATCTTTATTATAGTTAAACTCTCCTCCTAGTCGATAAGATGTTTTCTCCCCTCTGTTGGCAACAGAAAAGCTTGTTCTTGAGTTCACTCCTGTCTCTAGAAATTCTTTTAAGTTATCGTGATATTCCCATGCGATAGGTACACGTTCATACCTAGACTTATCATTATACATTGTTCCTTCAACATTTCCATACCAATTAATTACTTGTCCTGTTTGCTTATCACGAATAGGGCTATTCCATTGGGCTATTTTTAACCCTGGTGTAAACTTAGGCCCCCAGTTCATATCTCCATCACTAATACCACCGTCTTTTCCATCCCAGAATTCATATTTACCATCTGATCCGTTACCATACTCTTTTTGTGTTTTTGGATAGACTGTAAATCCTGCACTTATCATCGTGTTCTGTGTAAGCGTCACTTCTAGTCCTTCTTTTTTAGCTCCTTTAGTTGTGATAAGGATAGCACCATTACGCCCACGAGACCCGTATAGAGCAGAAGCACTTGTTCCTTTCAGTACATTAATATCTGCTATATCTTCTGGTGCTATATCATAAAAATCTGTATCTACAGGGATATTATCTACGATGACTAAAGGAGTTTTTCCCCTAAGAGAGAACTTAGGTCCTTGTAATAGTCCAGGAGCATTAGACACCTGAAGTCCTGACACCTGTCCTGATAATAAACTTCCCATATTAGGAGTAGCTACTTCTTGAGTTCTAGCTACATCTACTTTTTGTGTAGAATATCCTACTTTTTTTTCAGCTTTACTGATACCTAAAGCAGTAATAATAACCTCGTCTAAAGAAGAGCCTTCTGGGTCTAGAGCCACCTTTATACTCTGTTGTACACCCACAGGTACTTCTTTATTATTATATCCGATGAATGAAAAAACTAATACATCTGTATCTAGCACTTCGATCTTAAACATCCCATCTAGATCAGTACTAGTTCCGTCCGCTGTATTTTTGATATAAACAGATGCTCCTGGTAAAGAAACACCTGATTCATCTACTACACTTCCTTGAAGTGTACGCTTTTCTTGAGCATAAACAAGGGTTACACAAAAGAATTGGAGAATAACTCCTATAAGTAATTTTTGTTTCATTTGATCGTGTTGTTATTATGTACTCAAATCTAGACTAGGCATTTTATCTAAATATTAACACAACACTAACTAATCACTATATTCTCATTTTCAAAATGATAGATTTTAAATAATCACTTAACTATATAGAAACAATATCATAAAAAACATTACTCTATCTTAACCTCACGAAGATGCTTAAACATATTACTTTCATAATACAGTTCATTTAACTACATTTAATTTTTCTTATTCTAGTATATATAACGTATGAACACACCTATTTTAAAAACACAAGAACTGAGTATAGGGTACCCACTAAAGAAAGGACAACATAAAATAGTTCAACAACACCTAAACATTGAATTAAAGCCAGGTACACTGACTTCTCTTTTAGGAATTAATGGAATAGGGAAATCCACTTTATTAAGAACACTATCTTCTAACCAACAGATAATAAGTGGAAAAATACAGTTACTAGGAGAAGAACTACACACTTACAGCAACTCTAAATTAGCGACCATCATCAGTATAGTACTAACAGAGAAAATACCAGTCTCTGAACTAACAGTAAGAGAATTAATACAGATAGGAAGAACTCCTTATCTAAATCATTACAGTACCTTAACTGACAAGGACTATACACTAGTAAATAGAGCTATAGAACTAACAGATATACAAGAGCTAGTCGATAGAAATATGAGTCAACTCAGTGATGGGCAGTTACAACGTGTACTCATCGCTAGAGCCATCGCTCAGGATACGCCTATCATTATCTTAGACGAACCTACTAATCACTTAGACTTACATCATAAAGTAGCCCTGTTTAAACTACTGCGAAAGTTAGCCCATGAAGAACAAAAAGCTATCCTATTCTCATGTCATGATATGGATTTGGCTATTGCTTTTAGCGATGATATCATTGTACTCAAAAAAGATTCTAATATACAGGGAGAAACTGACACACTAATAGAACAAGGGGTCTTCGACAACTTCTTCGAAGATGAAAATCTTAGCTTTGATAGAACACAAAAGCGCTTTATCCTTGCGGAGTAGTTGAACTATTATGTCTCTTATTCTTAGAGATATTCTCTATCGTCCATTCTATCTGATGTTCAAATTCGGCCTGACGATAAGCACAATTTTCTACTTTACAAATCACACATGAGAAGGGCTTACAATCATCCATATGAACAAATAACTCCATATCTGCTCCAAACTTCTCGATTATTTCCTGTTCTAATTGTTCTACCTCTTTATGCCCTTCGACGATATTAAAATACCATGGTATGGTCATATGACAGTCAAAGTGTAATACTGCTCCATACTTAATAATACGTAGATTATGAAGATCTATCCAGTTCGCTCTGCGGTGTTCTTGTAGATATTCTACAACTTCTTTTAACAAAAGTTCATCCGTCTCGTCCATTATACCTGATATTGCACCACGTACAATCTTGTATCCTGTGACAATAATGATTCCGGCAAATAATAATGCAACACCACTATCTAACCATCCATAACCCGTAAAATAAAGTAAAATCAAACCGATAATAATACCTATAGTAGAATAAGTATCTGACTGAAGATGTCTACCACTCGCTACTAAAGCAAGTGACTTATTCGTTTTTCCTTTTTTAATAGCGTACCAACCTAGAATATAGTTTACTACTGCTGTTATCGCTACAAGGATAATTCCGTAATCTAGTTGTCCTACAGGTTGTGGGTGTAGTAAATTACGTACTGCTTCGAAGATAATCACTAGCCCTGCTAGAATAATCATTCCCCCTTCTACAGTGGCTGAGATAAACTCTACCTTTCCATGCCCATAAGGGTGATTTCTATCTCGAGGTAATGCTGATAAATATAAACTATATAGTCCTACAAAGCCACTAATCACATTAATAACACTTTCTAAGGCATCTGTCAATATAGCTACTGAATGCGTTAAAGACCAAGCAAGTATTTTAATAACAAATAATAATACTCCTACTATGGCTACTATCTTCTGAAATTGATAATTCTCTTTTGCTTTAGTATTCATACTGGCTTAGATTATAATTGATCTACTTCTTTTACTTCTCCTACTTGCATCCCCTCTAATGATATCTCTCCGATGCGCACACGCACTAATCTTAGTGTCACATGTCCTACATGAGCTGTCATCTTTCTTACTTGTCTAAATTTACCTTCTGTCAGGACTATACGTACCCAACTCGTAGGACCATGTCTCTCATCTCTAATACGTCTGCCTACTCCTACCCACTCCGGTAATTGTTCTAATCGTTCTGCTACACAAGGCTTAGTCAAGTATTTCTCTCCTTTTACCCCGATAAGTACTCCATTTCTCATTTGTTCTACAGCCTCTTCTGAAATAACACCATCTACCTGCGCATAATACTCCTTTTCATAATGTGCTCCTCTTACGCGCTCACTAGTCATACCATCTGTAGTCAAAAACAGCAATCCCTCAGAATTCTCATCTAATCTACCGATAGCCATAGTCCCTTCAGGAAAATCATATAACTCTCCTAACTTATGCTTGGTTCTCTTCTTCTCGTATATGAATTGGCTGATATAACCATGTGGTTTATATAACAAAAAATGTCTATGTGTAGATTCCATTATTAATGTCTCTATGGGGATTTATTCTGCGAACAAAGTTAGTTATTATATAGAGTATGATTATTAGGATTTGATTATAATTTACTTCTAATGTGCTATCTCTCTTACTTACTTTCTACTACAGTATTCATATTATTCATAAAGGTATCTATAGCCTTAATATATCGCTCTCCATGTGTGGTATCAGACAATGCCTGAAATCCCTGAAGATGAGCTCCTTTATACAATACGACTTCACTCTTAGCATTCAGAAACTTAGCTCGATAACTATCATTAGGAGACGTCAGTCCATCCCTATCTCCTGCAAAATATAAGACTGGTAAGGTCAGCTTACTCAACGCTAACTCATACTGTGCTGCACTGCTAGGCAATGTGTACTCTTTCTCTAAAAACTGTTTTAGCTTACTAATGATATCCTGCGGACTAGATACAAACCCTTCTGCTATCAAGAAATCAAACTTCAAATCTGTATATAATAATGTACTAGCTATCGTGCCCATCGAAAGGGCCCAAACACCTACTGGCTGCTCAAATCTCTTCTGACTATACTCTACTACTGCTTTTAAGTCTGTGACGAATTCGTCATAATACAGCTGTGTCTCTATCATATCGAATGCCTGACTCTCTCCATATCCTCTATAATCAAACATCACGACAGTATACCCATGCTTCGCTACTTCTAAGACTTGTCTTACATAATAAGACATATTGCCTGCATCGCCATAGGCTAATACCAAGACTTTCTTTAAGTCCTTATCCTTAGGTGGAAAACAAATCCAAGATTTCAATTTATAATCATCCTTCGTTACAATCTCTAAGGCTTCAAAATTCACTGTCGAATTAGCAGGATGATCTACATACTCCTTCAACGGCTCTACTGCCCAAGACATATAACTAATTAATACTAAAAATATAGATAGAATAATTCTCATCTCAACTCTTATTTTGTTTCTTCACTCAAATATACAATTTTACAATAGTCTGACGCCATTAAACTTACTTTCTAACAATAAGTTCCTAACTTCCTTTTCCTTCTTCTAAATTTCAATAGTACAGATTCTAAAAAAGAAGCATTTATTTTTTTATTATTTAGGATAAAAGAGAGTATAAAAAGCTTCTATTTCAGAAAATTTACTCCGTTTTTTTTATAATTGACTCCTTTTAGCCATTTTATAAGCCCATTATTGAAAAAAATACCTTCTTTTTTTATTTACTCAAAAAACACAACGTACTAATAAACAACAAATTAACCTCTTTTAATAAATTTACAACAAATTTAAACCTAGTTATAAACCCAACAAATACGGACTATACAGCCAGATCCTTCGACAATACATGGACAATAAGTCGAGTTTAGTGGAGCTAGAAGCACTTTTGTCCAACAAATCTCCTTTTATATTCCTCGTATTCTCCACTCACTTGGTACTATATTGCATTATATAAATACCCGTCCCTTCTTGATAGATTTACAACAAGCCACAGATATATAAATAAAATACTACTGTTATATCTAAGTATCAATACTATAAATCATCTCCAATAGAAAACATCAATTCACCTAGAATATAGATTAACGAGCAAATAAAAAGAGCTGTTTATCAATTTCAATGAACAAATTCAAAAAGGAGGGTTTTAATACAATGTCTGTAAATCCTTTAAAAACAACTGGTTTTTATAGCTGAGACTTATCTTTTTAATAATAGCCTAGTGATAATCCTTCTAATCAACTTTTAATTATTATTTTTGTTACACTAAAATATTATACATTATGCAACATATCATTGACCGTTTCATCAGTTATGTAACTGTTGATACTGAATCTGATTCATCTTCAAATACTTGTCCAAGTACTGAGAAACAATGGGATTTAGCTAACAAATTAGTTGAAGAGTTAAAACAAATAGGTCTAGAAGACGTAACTATCGATGAGAACGCTTACATCATGGCTACATTACCTAGTAATGTAGATCACGAAGTGCCTACTATCGGGTTTATCGCACACTTCGATACTTCTCCTGACTTTAGTGGTGCTAATGTTAAACCTCAAATCGTAGAAAACTATGATGGTGGTGATATCGTATTAAACGAAGAGTTAAACGTTGTCTTATCTCCATCTTACTTTAAAGACCTTCTTCAATATAAAGGACAAACGATCATCACTACTGATGGTACGACTTTATTAGGAGCTGATGATAAAGCAGGGATCACAGAGATCGTATCTGCTATGGAATATCTAATCCAACATCCAGAAATCAAACATGGTAAAATCCGTATCGGATTTACACCTGATGAAGAGATCGGAAGAGGAGCACACTTATTTGACGTTAAAAAATTCGGTGCTGAGTGGGCATATACTATGGATGGTAGCCAAATCGGTGAATTAGAATACGAAAACTTCAATGCTGGGTATGCTAAACTTACTTTTAATGGTAAAAGTGTTCATCCAGGATATGCTAAAGGTAAGATGGTTAACTCTATCTTATTAGCAAACAAATTTATGTCTAAATTACCTAAAGACGAAGTTCCTCAAAAAACAACAGGTTATGAAGGATTCTTCCACGTACATACAGTAACAGGTAGTATAGAAGAGTCTGTGGTAGAACTAATCATCCGTGACCACAACCTTAAAAAATACGAGAAACGTAAAAAACTTATCGCGAAATTAGCTAATAAGTTTAATAAAAAACATGCTAAGAAATTTGGTGGACCTATCGTTAACTGCGAAATCGGTGACCAATACTTCAATATGCGTGAGAAGGTAGAGCCTGTAATGCATATCGTAGATATCGCTGAGGAAGCTATGAAAGAATTAGATATCAAACCATTAATCAAAGCTATTCGTGGTGGTACTGATGGTTCTCAACTTTCATATATGGGATTACCATGTCCTAATATCTTCGCTGGAGGGCATAACTTCCATGGAAAATATGAGTATGTACCAGTAGAAAGCATCGTTAAAGCAACACAAGTAATCGTTAAGATTGCTGAGCTTACTGCTGCAAAAGCAAAGTAATTCTTATTTGACTATATAAAAAAAGGAGATTCATCTGAATCTCCTTTTTTTATGTCTATCTCTTATAATATTTCAGCCTACTTTACAGTATCGCTATTACCTAGCAAATGTTTCTTTAATTCATTCTCTTGTTCTCTTAACTCTACTTCTACTGCGCGTCTCTTTTCTTTTCCTTCTTCTTGGATACGCACTATGTCATCAATAGTGTTAATAATATCAGAGTTAACCTTGCGAATAGTCTCTATATCTACGATACCTCTCTCTGTCTCCTGTGCGATCTGAACGGTAGAGTCTCTAAGCAACTCACTGTTACGACTCAATAATTCATTCGTCGCATCTGTCACAGCGCGTTGTGCTCCTAGTGCCTGTTGTGAACGAGCTATACCAAGTGTCAAGACCATCTGATTCTTCCATAACGGAATAGTGTTTACAATACTTGATTGTAACTTCTCCATCAGCATCAAGCTATTGTTCTGTACCATTCTGATCTGTGGAGAAGACTGAAGAACAACCATTCTAGTCAACTTTAAATCATGTACCTTTCGGTCAAATCGAATTACTTGTTGTTCTAAATCTTTATACTCTTGTATCTTCGCTGGATCATTATCCTTCTCCGCTTCAGCTTTTAATTGTGGTAATTCTACTGTGTTTAATTCTTTTAGTTTCTCATCACCTGCTGCTATATATAAGGATAACTCATTAAAGTAATTCTTATTCTCTTCAAACAGCTTATCAAACATCGCTACATCTTTCATCATAATCTTATAATGACGTTCTAGCTGAAGTTCTATAGCATTGATATTGGTTTCTACTTTACTATACTGAGTCTGAAGACGTGCTATCTTTTTCTTAAATGAATCAAACATTGGGAATAAGCTTTTCTTATTCGCAATACCTTCAAAAGACTTCACTTCTTCTTTTAAATTGACTAATACACTAGAAGTTTCTCCTAAATCCTTCGTCTGTACTTGTTTTAATATTTCTGTAGCAAAAGTACTTGCTTTTAACTGACTATTAGCTCCATACTGGATCACCTGAGTTGTATTACTTAAGTCAATACTTTTCTTATATGATTCGATTTGTTTTAGTTCTTGTGGCGTGAACTCTACATTCACTGAAGGTGCTAACACGTTCTCATCACGCATTTGTTGAATATCTTTTTCCATAACTTCTTTTTATAATAAACCTCTATTTTTTAGATCTTGTATATAGACTTCAGAATCTACATCTATGGTTAAATGGTTAAATCTCGTTTTATTACTTAATTCATTTTCGAATGCACTAATAACACTAAGAAGAGTTGTTCTTATTTTACTTTCAGCTAATCGAATAATATCATTATCTAATTTGGACAATTCTATCTGATGATACTGCTGTAACATATTCTCTATAGAGTAAGCATGTCGCTCAATAAACAATTCACTAATATGCTTATTATCCTTTGTAATAGATTTAGTCAACTGAATCATACTAGCTATACTCCCTCTTACTTCTTGTTGTCTAATTTCTTGTTGCCAAACTACTAAATGATCTATAAAATCACTAACAGACAATACTTCTGAAATTTTCTTTCTACGCATAAAGTCTAAGTAATCATACTCTGTATTCCATCTTATTTTAATAATAGACTTAAGGTGTACTCTCCTCAAAAATTCTTTTAAATACATAGCGATAACCAATGCACCACTCAAAAGAATAGCAAACAACAAAACATCTACTCTACCAGAGCCCTTATAGAAGAGATACAGAAAATAACCTCCTACATATAAACCACTCCATAAGATACTAGCTATAATTAAGTTCTTAATCTTACCTACTACTCCCATATAAAGCATAGCCAACGGAGGTAATACAAAAGGAAAGAGAATAGCTAAATAACTAAGCCACCCTACTTTTAACTCCCAATTTTTAGATTGATGTGTAAACCATCCCATTATAACAATCCTTTTCCTTTTAATACTGATAAATAAACTGAAGCTTCTCCATCTACTGTTAGAACTTGAGTTTCTATAATCTTAGATAACTCGTTCTCTAATGCAATTCGTGCATACTTTACTAAGTTTTCTAATTTGCCTATAGATTGCTTTACATCGTTATTTATATGATAGCTATTATTCAACTCTATATATTGGATTAAAGCATTCTCTATGGTAGACACATGACGCTCTAACAGCAAATCAGTACTAGCTGATTCTTTTAGTACTATAACGTCTATTAAGCGAAGAATCTCATCGATCTCATTAACTATACTAGGATTAGATATCTGTCTTCTAAATGTCCTTAAATTAGCCATAAAAGACTCTTTTAATGACTCTGAAGACTGTACATCTTCCAGCTGTTCCATGATTACATAATAATTGTATTCTTTGTTCTTTTCTAACTTAATATAGTTTTTTAAATCTAACCTCTGTAGATACTCAGGTAAGTACAGTGCCAAATACACAACATAAATATAAAAGCTTATATAATTCAACGTTAACAATGAAACAGGGCTTTCTCCTGCTAAATAAACAAATAAAGCAATCAATAAAACTAATAAGTAAACAAGTGAAATCAAGAAAGAGGTCTTAATCCAACGCGTAACCTTTACTTGATAGCCAAATATCATCACCACTAAAGGGGTAAGAACTCCTAAACTTAAAAAGCTAATAATACCTACAGTACCTAATAGTACAAGCCCTTCCCTTATTTCCCAAGTCTTATTTCGGTTAGTAAACCACCCCATTTATATTTGTTTAATAGATATTTTAAAGATATTAAAATTTTCTATAATACTCAATAAATTACACTTAAGCAGTTACTAGATTATAAAGTAAATTCATAAAAGAAATGACATACTTGAGTTTACTGCATAAAAAAAGCCCCAACATAAATGTTAGGGCCTTTTGAAATTTATAGGTTAGGAATTATTTTCCTTTCTCCATTCTTTCTTTTAATTCAGCTAAAGCGTCGATATCACCTAAAGTTGTTTTTTCTGCAGAATTATTTGCAGTTTCAACAGCTTTTACGTTTTTCTCTTCTTCTTCACGGAAGATAGAAGTGTGAGAAGCAACTACTCTTTTGAATTCTTTGTTGAACTCAATAATTTTGAATTCAGCAGTTTCACCTTTTTTCAACTTTTTACCGTCCTCTTTTTCTAAGTGACGAGTTGGGATGAAAGCTACAACATCATCTTCGAATACTACAGTAGCACCTTTGTCAACTAATTCAGAGATTTCTCCTGAATGTACAGTTCCAACAGCGTAAGCATCTTCGTATTTATCCCAAGGATTAGCAGTAGTTTGTTTGTGTCCTAAAGATAATTTACGTCCTTCAACGTCTAACTCTAATACAACTACGTCTAATTTATCTCCTACGTTTACAAACTCAGATGGGTGTTTGATTTTCTTAGTCCAAGATAAGTCAGAGATGTAAATTAATCCATCAATTCCTTCTTCTAATTCTACGAATACACCGAAGTTAGTAAAGTTACGAACGATACCATTATGTTTAGAACCTACAGGGTACTTAGAAGTGATATCAGTCCAAGGGTCTTGAGTTAATTGTTTAATACCTAAAGACATTTTTCTCTCTTCTCTATCAAGAGTTAAGATAACTGCCTCTACTTCGTCTCCTACTTTAACGAAATCTTGAGCTGATCTTAAATGAGTAGACCAAGACATTTCAGAAACGTGGATTAAACCTTCAACACCTTCAGCAACTTCGATGAAAGCACCATAATCAGCTAAAACAACTACTTTACCTTTAACTTTGTCACCAACGTTTAAGTTAGCATCTAAAGCATCCCATGGGTGAGCGTATAATTGTTTTAAACCTAATTGAATTCTTGTTTTCTCATCATCAAAGTCTAAGATAACAACGTTTAATTTTTGGTCTAATTCTAATACTTCACTTGGGTGATTGATTCTTGACCAAGATAAGTCAGTGATGTGGATTAATCCATCTACACCTCCTAAGTCAATGAATACTCCGTAAGAAGTGATGTTTTTAACAACACCTTCTAACACTTGACCTTTTTGTAATTGACCGATAATTTCTTTCTTTTGAACTTCGATATCAGCCTCGATAAGTGCTTTGTGAGATACAACAACGTTTTTGAATTCGTGGTTAATTTTAACTACTTTGAATTCCATTGTTTTGTTCACGTATTGATCGTAATCACGGATTGGTTTAACGTCAATTTGAGAACCTGGTAAGAATGCTTCGATTCCGAATACGTCAACGATCATACCACCTTTAGTTCTACATTTAACGAATCCATTAACAATCTCTCCAGACTCGTGAGCAGCGATAACTCTATCCCAAGCTTTGATTGTACGAGCTTTTCTGTGAGATAATACTAATTGTCCGTATTTATCTTCTCTTACGTCGATTAATACTTCAACTTTGTCTCCAACTTTTAAGTTTGGATTGTAACGGAACTCGTTTAAAGAAATAACACCTTCAGATTTAGCGTTGATATCAACGATAGCGTCTCTGTCAGTAATTCTAACTACAACTCCTTCTACTACTTCTTCGTCATCAGTAGAAATAAAAGTTTTTTCTACTAGGCTTTCGAATTCTTTTAATTGAGTCTCTTCAACTGCATCGATACCATTTTCGTAGTTTTCCCAGTTAAAATCCTTTAAGAACTCTTCTTGTGTTTTAATATTTTCAGACATTTCTGATAAAAATTTGTATTCTAGATTTTATAAGTTTCTATATATCAGAATAAAATACTAGAAGTTGTTTAACATTTAAAATAAACACCCTTAGCGAAACTTCTCTGAACTAAAAGCGGTGCAAAAGTATAACTTTATATTATATATACAACTATATAATAACATAATTTTATTATTAATAGCTTGCTAATCAATCCCATTATAGAACAAAAAAGGTCTATGCTATAAGCAATAGACCTTAATTATATATTAAAAGAATTAAATTCCTAATTAGTCATGTTTAACTTCTCGTTATCACTAGTTGAAGCTTTAGCTTTTTTATTAAATATCTTAATAAACTTACTATTCTTATATAAGTCCCAGTTCATTAAACCTACACTTAATAATACAACTACTAATCCTCCAATTTGTAAACTAGTGATAATATCATCTGTAAAGAAATAGCTCAATGCCACAGCTACAACAGGATTAACATAAGCATAAGTACTAACCTCTACTACTGGTCTATTCTGAATTAGCCAAATATAAGAGCCAAAAGCTAAAATAGAACCAAAAGTTATTAGATATCCTAATGAAAACCATCCTGACACAGACACTTCTATAGGATCAAATGCAGCAAACTCTCCATTTAATAATGCTACTAAACAAAATAGCACACCTGCAGTAATCATCTGCCAAGACGTTTTAACCATAACATGAAGATCTTCTCCTTCATCAGTATTCTTATCTTTAGAATATTTCGAATACAATGATCCAGCTGTCCAAGCTATAGATCCTAAAATCAGCAATACCATACAGAAAATATTCAACAGACGTTGTGATTCATCACTAGCAATATTAATCTGTTCAGCAAATAACATAATCACACCAACAAAACCAAGAATCAAACCTAATACAGTTGGTATACTTGAAAAGTTATTCTTCCATTGAGGCTTATCCAATATGACAAACCATAAAGCTGCTGCTGCTGCCATAATAGCGGCAATACCACTAGATACATGTTGTTCTGCCCAAATCAAAGCCCCCATATCAATAAATAGTAATAAGAACCCAGTAATACATGCTTGCTTAACTACTTTCTTATTAAACAATTTATACCCTTTCATTTTACAGTAAGTCAATAAAAGAATACTTGCACTAAAGAAACGTAACGTTCCTAAAACAAAAGGTGTAAAATCACTTAATGCTTTGTGAATAAAAAAGAATGTTGATCCCCAAACAAAATATACAACGATATAAGCTGCAACAACAGTGCTTTTACTTGTGCTATTTGTACTAACTGCTCCCATAACTAATACTCTAACCTTTCTGGTATAATTAATTTATTTTCTTCTTTAACTGTTTGTAAAACTATAATTGTTCTAGTTGAAATAATTCCTTGAATTCTTGATAGTGAATTTCTCATTAAATGCACTAAAGCTAATGAATCAGTTGTTCGCACTTTAATCATATAACCATCATCACCTGCTATATCATGAACTTCTAAAACTTCTGGAATCTCTGCCAAGAGTCTCCCTGTCTCTTCATCTCCAATAATTTCATCAACTTTAATAAAAATAAAAGAAAGCATTTTTTGATCTAAAGCCTTAGGATTAACCTTTGCATGATAAGCTAATAGAACATCCTTATTCTCTAACTTCTTCACTCTTTCCAATACTGCAGAAGGAGCCATACCAAGTTCCTTTGCTATATCTGAATTATTAATTCTAGCATTATCCTGCATCATTCGCAGAATCTTTAAATCAATCTCGTCTAACTTATATTCCATCATATCTATTTAACGAGTGCAAATATACATACAAAAAGAATTATATACAAATATTTTAAATTAATTTAGAATATAATTCGGTTAATTATTTTAATAACAGAATTATATACAAACAAAAAAAGAGATAGGATTGCGAGGAAATAAAAAAAGATAATACAAATATAGTACAACATCTTGTCTGCAGAAACAAAATATGACTAATCCATATAAACAAAAAAATCCCCAACCTCATACGAGATTGGGGATTCTATAAAGAAA
>NZ_JBBPHJ010000036.1:0-26269 GCF_038039665.1 Myroides sp. C4067 | reverse complement strand
CAGGGAACAGACAAACAGGGAACAGACAAACAGGGAACAGACAAACAGGGAACAGGGGAACTGATAAACTGGGAACACCCCATGGGTAGGTAAAAACAATACATTATGTCAACTACAATGTGTTGATATCAGCATTCCTTATCTATACAGGTTGCCTTCATGACGATAGTACAATTCATTTGTGGAGTTAGGGAGATAGTAGGCTTAAGTTGCATTTATTAAGAAACAAAAAAGCCAAAAGGAGGTATCCTTTTGGCTTTTCAAATGTTCAAATAATTAATCTTATCACTTACACTTACTATATGAACATTAGATAACAAACTTACGATAATCAAACGAGTCTAAACTAATAGTACCTCTATCTTTCAGACAATGAAAGATTCTTTTTCACAGCAATAATAATTTTCAAAATGCTAATATAGACATATATTCAAATATATATTAACATTTTAAATAAAAAATAATTATTTATTTAACATTATAAAATAATTAATTCAGTATGAGGTGTTTATGTTTATAATCTGTGATATGCTGTGTGGTTATATATTGTCGGCTGTATGTAATACAGCCCTACGATGGGGTTGAATGGATGTGGTATGCCTACTGTGGTAGTAATTTCACTAAAAAAAGAAAACGTGATATACTCAGTATATCACGCTCTTATCTATTATTAATACATTTATTTTTTCAGCACTAATGTTTCTTTCTTGCTTTCTTTATAATCTTTAAACTTCAAGTCATATTCTATATAAGGATCATGTACTCCTTCTAGTTTAAAGCCGTACTTTCTAGAAGAACTATATCGAGTATCTACTGTTTCGTTATTTTCAAATATTACTTTACCATCTTTACTAAATACACGTACTCGTGTAATCTGAAACCAATTAGGATTATCGTTAACAAAACCAGGAATAATACTATTCTCTTTAATCTCTAGTGTAGCATGACCATGCGCTGCTCCATCAACATAGTTTAATCCACTTACTGTAGTAGAAACTGTTATTTTATCAAAAGGAGCCATAACATTCAGCTCTGTGCTAGCATTAATATTTGGATCTTTTTTACTAGAGGCTGTGATAGTCACAGTTCCTTTTTTATTAGCAAAGGTAGTAACTACACCTTTCTCATCTACTGTAGCGATAGAAGGATTACTAGAAGTAAACACTATCATACCTGGCTCATATCTTGGAGGATCAACTAATAGTTCTAATTCCATTTTATCACCAAAAACAACATCTGCTTTTTTAGGTAATATAATAATCTGCATAATATCTGCCCCTATAACTTCTACCTCAATAGTTTGCTCTTTTCCATTAGGAGACTTTACATTTATAAAAACACTTCCTAATGCTACTGGCTCTGCTAGTCCAGTTGGACTAACCTTAACAATCTTCTCATTAGAACTACTCCATATTAATCCAGTAAGCTCTGCGTCTTGAGGGTATGCAGCTGCTTTTAGCTGTTCTTTTTTATTTAATATTAATACTCCTTCTAACCCAACAATATGCAACTCGCTTATCTCAGCTGGTTTAACAACAACCTTAATAGTAGCTTTGACTTGTTTATTAGTTGCAGCCGCTGTAATGTTCACTTCCCCTTTAGCAAAACCTGTTACTACTCCATCTTTTATTTTAGCAAAGTCATTATTATCCAAGGTCCAAGTCAACTCATCTTTCGCCACATTCTCTAAGGTTAATAATTCGTTTAGATCAATAGTATTTCCTCTGTGAACTTCTACTTTCTCTTGCTTGAAAACGACCTTAACATCTGCGACTATCAGCTTTAGGGTAGCTTTCTTATCACTGTTCTTTACAGATGCGGTAAGTGTAGTCTCTCCTTTAGCTGTTGCTTTAATCGTAGTACCTGATAAATTGACAATCTTATCATTATATCCAGTCCATTGAATAGTCTTAGTATCTACATTCTCTAATATTAATTCATCTAATAAATTAAAACTTTCGTTGACTAAAAGTTGTTTTTCTTTTGTCTTAAATTCTATTTTACTTGGCTTAGTAGGTGTACCTCCGTTATCATCACTAGAAGAGCAATTAAACAGAAATAAAGAACAAGCTACAAATAGTATACTCTTTAATTTCATAATAATAGTGGTGTTTATATTAACTGTAAATTAACATAAAAAACTCAAGACTAAAAAAACATTTTTTAGACATTCATTTAATAAACCACACATTAATCTCCTCCGCCTCCGCAACCTCCACAGCTACTACCACATGAGCTACCGCATGAACTACCAGAGTCGCTACTACAGGTGTTATGAGAGCTACTACTAGAGCTACTAGAGTCTGTACCCCAACTATTGCTAGAATCAAATACATTATTGTGCTTACTATTCGATAATATAACTGTGGTAGTTAGAGCTGCTCCTAGAGCCGCCATACCTCCCTCTACATAAGACCACTGCCAGTTGTTCTCTTTTGCTTTCTTAGGGATAATTCTTGACTGATAATAGGCTAAAACACCTTTTTCGATTAAGCTAGATGATACTGCACTTATAGTAGCGATGGTAGTTACAACCATCACGATAGTCAATATAGAAATAAGAAACACAGGTTTATCTCTACTAATACCAATAACTATACGCATAAATGCTAAAAAAGACATACCACCTAATGTAACAAGTAGTTGAATAATCAATTGGTTAATTTTATTTGAGTTACGGATATAACTAAACAGTGCATCTATAACAATCTTGTTATTCATAAAGACGGGTTTAGTCTTCAGCATATTCACTAAATCCTCATAATCTCTTATATCTGTTTCTTCTATACCTTTTAGTACAGCAGCCTGTTCACGGTTTTTCACAATACGACTCTGTATCAATCTAATTCTACCTTTAGGTTCTAGCTTTAAATTCTTCTGTTCTATCAATTCGTGAAATGTTCCTATCACACCTTCACTAACTCCTCTATTCTTTAGATACAACACTTCATACGGATGTAGATTAAAGATAAATGACTCGTAACTACTATCTGTAATAATCTCTTGAATCCTAGTCTTACTATGGCGAACCATAAATATATATAACCCAATAAAGATAATTATACAAAATGGTAAGAATACTTCACTACTAATCTCTCGATAAATAGCGCGCAAAGGATAAAATAAAATAATAGAGAGTGCTATAACAAGTACTAATGATATCCCTAATAGTCCATTATCACTTAGCTTAGATTTCTTTAATCGAAGGCTGTCATACATCGTGCGATACTCCCATATCTCTTTAGGTTGTTCTCCGAATGCTTTAGTATAGAGGGTGGTGGTCTGTTCTTTTGCTTCTCTAAATTTGTCTATCTCTGTACGGTTATGTGTAGAAGGGATATGCTGTATATCCTTTCCTAACAGCTTACAGAAGCGATTATAGCTCTGTGTGAAGATAAGGTGCTGATGCCATACGATATCGACAATATCTGATGGGGAGACCATCTGATTAGAAGTGGCAGCGAGATACATAAACTTCTTGTATTCTAGTATAGCTGATTCTGTAAAATGCTTAGTCCATAAGTTCTCTTTCGCTAAGCGCAATACGAATCCATACTCATCTGTCCATTTATCTAGTTGGAACGCTTCTATCTTTGCCCAAAGTTCTTTATTCATTCTCTTCTCGAGTTTAAGTAATATAGAGTTGGGGGCTTCTATATGTGTTATCAGAACTAAATGTAAGAAGAAAAAGTTAAACCCCTTTCTCTAATCACAACAATCTAACTCATATTCTAATGACCTTTGTTAAAAAACAGAGAAACTAGCAAAAGAAAAGTGTTACTTTGCAGCTATTAAAAAAAAGACCCATTATGGCTAATAAACCACGTATAGCATTGTTTATCGGAATAATATGTATCTCTATATTCCCTGTGATTGTGAAGTTAAACTTGACTCCGAGTCTGGTATCTGCCTTCTATCGTATGGCTATAGCTGCAGTATTCGTAGTGCCTTATGCTATCTTTACGAAACAGATCAAGCTATATGATGCTAAGACAATGATCTTAATCGTGCTATGTGGAATATTCTTCGGATCTGATATCGCTGTATGGAACTATGCGATACAAGGGTCTTCTGCTACACAGGCTACATTACTGACTAACCTCGCTCCTGTATGGGTAGGTATAGGTAGTTATTTATTCTTAAGTACTAAGCCTACGTCTAACTTCTGGATAGGAACGGTATTCGCTATTCTAGGGATGGTAGTTCTTATCGGAGTAGAAGTGTTCATGGATTTCTCTTTTGACCTGCCTTTTGCCTTCGGGATATTGTCAGGGATATTGTATGCATGCTATATCTTGATGAGTAAAAAGGTGCTATCTACAGTAGGAGTTATCCCATTTATGACGTATAGCTTACTGGTCTCTTCTGTGTTCTTAGCGATAGTGAATCTAATAGCAGGTTCGCCTTTTACGGGATGGTCTACAGAGGGATGGGTGACGCTAGTGATACAAGGGATTATCTGTCAATTATTAGCTTGGTTATTAATCAGCTACTCTACTCAGCATATGCGAGCTACTCGTGTATCGCTAAGCCTTCTTAGTCAAGCACTGCTAGCGGCTATACTAGCTTGGGTATTCTTAGACGAGCAAATCACTGTACAGATGATGATAGGAGGTGCTGTTATCTTATTAGGTATCGGAATTACTTTTATAGAAAAACCGTTATTAGGAAGTAAAAAATAAAAGATAGTCTATATTTAGAACACTTATTTTTTTATATTTCAACTAGTTAACTATTAAAAAAAACATTATGAAAGTTGATTTATACACTAAAGCTATACTTACAGTAATAGCTGCATGCCTAGTGGTGATAGTATTTAAAGATATTTCTATCATCACTCCTGCACAAGCGAATACTCCTGCTAACTTCACTCCTAATGCTAATACAAGCTATGGATTAGTGCCTCTAAATGCAGATGGCAGTATGAATGTACGTGTCAATAACTTCGACGAGTACGCAAATGATGTAAATGTCCGTTTTAACGATGAGCTAAAAGTGCGTATCACTAATTCTGAAATCAAGACTCAAGTATCAAGTGCATGGAGAGAAACATTCAAAGTAAAAATAGAACAGTAGTACTAAGTTCAAATACTTAGTAGTAGACGCAATGTGTTGCTATATACGTTTAGCATGTCACCTTGACGGTAGGAAAGATCTCATACAAGAATTCTTATAGTATGGGATGCTTCCTTCGTCAGTATAACATTGCTTTTGGATAAATAATTGACCACTATCTTAGAACCACACTGAGGCGTTGTTCCAAATAATCTTTATCCCTAAACCTATAAAGATGATAGAGACTACTACTTTCATAAAAGTAGAAACTAAAAAGCCGATTAGTGAGCCTGTAGCTGCTCTTAATGCTCTTCCTTTTTCTTTGCTATTATAGATCAACTCTCCTACTAAAGCTCCGACAAATGGCCCTATGATAAACCCTAATGGAATAGGTGCAAATATCCCGACTACTAGTCCGATATTGGTTCCCCATACGCCGTACTTACTCCCTCCAAATTTCTTAGTGCCTTGTGCAGGAATGATATAATCTAAAATGGAAATCGCTATCATCACCACAAAGCTAACCCACAGAATAGGATGATCCATCTCTACTCCCTTAGTCAAATATAGACATAGAATGCCTACCCAACTCAAAGGTAATCCTGGGAGCGCAGGTAGCACACTTCCGATAAGTCCTCCTGCTAATAATAAGATACTGATTAATAATAGTACATATTCCATCTGTATTTTTTGTATTTTTGAGAATTAAAGATACAATAATCCAAGCTATGAAAAAATTACTCTTTTCAATTTTCTTATCGATAGTATTACTAGGTTGTCAGAATAAAGCGAATTATCAACTAGACGAAGAGGCTTTATTAAAAGAGGAATTAGAGAAGATAGACTGGAGTAAGGTAGATACTTATCCGTCTGTAGAATCATGTGATTCTCTAACAGATAACCAAGCTAAAAAGGATTGTTTCTTTTCATATGTTACCCAAAATCTACAGTTAAGATTAAATGCAGATACTATTCAAGGCAACTTCGATCAACTAGACACACTCAAAATACTGGTGACTGTACAAGCAAATTCTAAAATAGACTTTCAGCTATACGAGATTCCTGATAGCCTAAAAGGATTGACTAAAACAATAGATGATATCTTACACAAACAAAGTCAAGATTTCACTACAGTACATCCTGCTCTAAAAAGAGGTGTTCCTGTGAAGAGTCAATTCGTGGTTCCTGTTGTCTTGAGTAAGCAGTAATATGTACTGTATCTCTGCTGTTGTTATCTATTTTTTTACTTTAAATGTCAATACAAAGTAACTTCCGATACTGATCGGCAACACAATATTCAGTAACCATATCAAGGTAGCAACTAAAGCAACAACCCACTGATTAACATCTAAAGCAGTGAAGATAAACATGGCAATACTCCCTTTAACAGCAAACTCTAAAAACTGAAAGTTAGGCAATGAAGAGGCCATCAGATAAATAGCAGATACTGCACATAAGAGTTCAAAATAAGGTATATCTACACCAAATAGATAGTACAAAATCACATACTGATGGGTAAACGATGCATAGCGAAGTAGGGCTAAGAATAGATTCTTGCGGTGTTTATTCTTTGGTATCTCATTTAATAAATTGAGAATAGTCTGTATAGAATAGCCTTTTATAGCGAAGTTTCTGATAGAGAATAACAACGTAAATACAACTGCTATCACAGCGTATACAATGTACAGATACGTATTGGGGATAATCTCATGGAACTGATTCAGAATAGTCAACCCAATCAACCCAAAAACAATAGCGTAGATCACCTGCACCCCGTTACACACCATATTCAAGAATATAACACGAGGGGCATCTTTCTTCTCAAAATAAAGTGCCTTACCAGCGTACTCTCCTATTCCATTTGGGGTAAATATTCCAAGTGTCAAAGCACTCAATACTTGCTTAGCCGCTTGTCCTACTGAGACTGGTTTGATTAACGAAGATAGACTCTGCCACTTCAGAATCTCTACAAAGCGGTTAGAGAATGTCAAGAACATCAACGCAGCAATAGCAAGGTAATTCTTAGGATCACTCACTACTTCTCCTAAAATATGGAAGTCCAGTGTCTCATCATTTGACAGCTGATTATAGATGTAATAAAAAGCAGCGCTTACTACTAATATTTTAATTAGAAGTACGAGATATTGCTTAGTTTTGTCAGATAGTATCTTCATTGCTACAAAGTAAACGATATTTTTAGTGTGATAGTGTATCTAGTGCAAAAAAGTGACTACAGCTCTTATACAAAAGCTATGTTGCTAAGGTTTATAGCAAAACTGAACAGTTTTTTGGAGTAGTGTGGATTTCGTATCATCTTTGCATAGATATTAAAAACAAGAATAGATTGACAGTAGATAGAATCATATTAGGTATAGACCCTGGAACAACGATCATGGGATTCGGCGTAATCAAGGTGGTGAATAAAAAGATGGAATTCCTTCAACTGAATGAATTGCTATTAGCTAAGTATGAGGATAGATATACTCGTCTAAGATTGATATTTGATAGAACTATTGAATTAATTGAAACTTTTCACCCTGATGAGATTGCTATCGAAGCTCCGTTCTTAGGTAAGAACCCTCAATCTATGCTAAAGCTAGGACGTGCTCAAGGGGTAGCAATGGCTGCAGCACTGTCTCGCGATATCCCTGTGACAGAGTATGAACCTAAAAAAATAAAGATGGCAATCACAGGTAGTGGTAATGCAAGTAAAGAACAAGTGGCAAAGATGCTACAACAACTATTACCTGGACTAAAAGAACTACCTAATAATCTAGATAGTACGGATGGACTAGCAGCGGCTGTCTGTCACTTCTTTAACAGTGGGCGAACATTGGCTACTAAAAGTTATAGTGGCTGGGATGCATTCGTAAAACAAAACCAAGATAGAGTAAAGAAATAATGGCAGGTATCTATATACATATTCCGTTCTGTAAACAAGCGTGTCACTACTGTGACTTTCACTTCTCTACTTCATTAAAGAAGAAAGAGGAAATGCTAGCAGGTCTAAAACATGAGATGGCACTGCGCCAAACTGAACTAGATGGTGAAATCATTGAGACAATATATTTCGGTGGTGGTACGCCTAGTATTTTGGAGGTAGATGAGATTAATGACCTAATACAGACAGTCTATAATTTATTTGAGGTTAATGAGAATCCTGAAATCACATTAGAGGCGAATCCTGATGATCTAGATAAAGCGACCTTATACAAATTAGCAGAATCTAGAGTGAACCGATTAAGTATCGGTATTCAGTCTTTCTATGAAGATGATCTGAAGATGATGAATAGGGCTCATAATTCTACTGAAGCTATCGAATGTCTAGAGATAGCTACAAGTCTCTTTGACAATATCTCAATAGACCTAATATACGGTATTCCGAATATGAGCAATGAACGATGGTTATCTAATGTACAGCGTATCTTAGACCTTGGTATTCCACATATATCGTGCTATGCGCTAACTGTAGAGGAGCGTACAGCATTAAATAAGCTAATCAAAAAAGGGGTTATCCCTAGTCCTGAAGAAGAAGTGGCTCATCAACATTTTATGCTGTTAATAGAGACTCTAAAATCAAATGGGTATATCCACTATGAACTGTCTAACTTCGCTAAATCGGGTTATTATTCTAAGAATAACTCAGCGTATTGGTTAGGTAAAAAGTACTTAGGTATAGGTCCTTCAGCACATAGCTTTGATGGAGTACACAGAAGTTGGAATATAGCGAATAACAGCCTTTATATCAAAGATATTTCGGAAGATAAACTACCTAGAGAAATAGAAGAGCTCAACCTAACGGATCGATATAATGAATATATCATGACTGGACTGAGAACGATATGGGGAGTAGATCTGACTCGTGTAGAAAGAGAGTTCGGTAAGACTTATCACGATTATTTAGTCAAACTTAGCGCCTCTTTCTTAGAAGAGGAACTCATGCATAAAGAAGGTGATATCCTTACAATCACAAATAAAGGAAAATTCTTAAGTGATGGTATTGCATCTGATTTATTTTATTTAGATTTGAAATAAAACAATGAAAGCAACGATAACCTATTCAGATACAGACTATCAAATCGACTTCTCTAAGCCGATAGATATCTCTATCCCACTTATCAATACTGACGATAACCCTATCGCATGGTATCTAGATAAGCCTGAGATATCTCCTGTAGTCGTAGAAGACTGGATAGGAAAAGTAAGCGAAGGAAAGTCTTCGACTAACTTTAATAATATCGCCTTCAACCCTCATGGGCATGGGACTCATACAGAATGTCTAGGACATATCACGTATGACTTCTACAATGTCAATGAGAGCTTAAAAGAATATTTCTTCTTTGCTCAACTTGTGACTATCTCTCCAGAAGTACAACAAGATGGAGACTGTGTAATCACATTAGCACAGGTAAAAAAGGTATGGACTGCTAATCATCAAAAAGCGATTATCATACGTACTACGCCTAATGAGCTAAACAAAAAACATAGAAAATACTCTCATACTAATCCTCCTTACTTATGTGCTGAGGCTGCGACCTTCTTAAGAGAGCAAGGTATAAATCATCTACTTATAGATCTGCCAAGTGTAGACAGAGAAGAAGATGGCGGGCAACTACTCGCTCATAAGGCATTCTGGAATGTAACAGATACGCATCATCTGAACGATGATGCAAGACTAGAATCTACCATTACAGAAATGATATATGTGAATGATGAGGTAAAGGATGGGTTCTATTTTCTGAATATACAACTAGCTTCTTTTGTCAATGATGCTAGTCCTAGTAAACCTGTATTATATAAAATCATATAAACTATGGAACTAGATGAATTATACGACTATTGTTCTTCTAGACCTTACGCTACAAGTGGTTTCCCATTTGACGAAAACTTAATGACATTCCAAGTTGGCGGGAAGATATTTGCTATGATTGCCATGCACTTTTGGGAGCAAGGTAATCGTAATATTATCCTCAAATGTGAACCTCAACTTGCGACTGAATTAAGGGAAGAATATGAAGATATTACTTATGGATATACCATGAACAAGAAACACTGGAATACGGTATATCTCAGAGGTAGATTTACACCTGATCAGATCAAAGAATGGATAGACCACTCTTATGATCTAGTCTACGATACTCTATCTCGAAAAGAACTAATACAACTCGGTAAAACACCACTATAACTATGGATGTACACATACTCTATGACTACTGCCTAAATAAAAAAGGGACAGTAGAAGACTTCCCTTTTGATAAAGAAACCCTGACATTCAAGGTGGGAGGTAAAATATACTTACTCCTAAACCTAACGAAATGGGAACAAGGGAACTGCTTTATCAATCTGAAGTGTGATCCTGAACGTGCGGAAGAATTACGTGCTGATTATAGTGAAATCACACCTGGATATCACATGAGCAAAAAACACTGGAACAGTGTACACTTAGGAGGTTCTGTACAGTGGCCTCTATTAAAAGAATTAATAGATCATTCGTATGATTTAGTATTCAACAGCTTAACTAAAAAAGTACGTGAAGAGATTAACCTATAGTATTACTCTTCTACAAACAATAAAATAAATAAAACAATGAAAGTATTTATAGAAACAGAAAGACTACTGATTCGTCAATATAAAGAAAGTGATCTAGCTGACTTTATAGCAATGAATCAGAATGATCAAGTAATGGAATTCTTCTTAGACAAGAAAACAGCTGAGGAATCTACACAGGCATATAACAATATGAAGAGTAAAATAGATACTCAAGGATATGCATTCTTCGCAGTAGAGGAGAAAAGCAGTGGAAGCTTTATTGGGTTTGTCGGGTTACTAGATATTACCTTTAATGTAGACTTCGCTCCAGGAGTAGAGATAGGATGGCGTATGCTACCACAGTTCTGGGGTAAAGGATATGCTACGGAGGCTGCTAAAGCATGTCTAGTATTTGGTAAAGAAACTTTAGGATTAGATAAGATCTATTCATTCACTACGACACAGAATAAGCGTTCGTATAATGTAATGGAGAAAATAGGAATGTCTTATGTAAAGAACTTTAATCATCCTCTTGTTCCTAAAGACCATCCTCTAGTAGAGCATGTCTTATATGAGATCAACTTATAGAAATCGTAGCGAAGTAATCTTCTATTAAATAACTCTGTAGTAAGTCCATAAATTCGTATCAAATTATGAACTTACTACAGAGTTATTATTACACCAATAAAAAATCAATAGGTTTACATTCTTCAGAGATATAGCTTTATACTAACAGATCGTTTACTCTTTATTTTTTTCTAACAACTTATTTAAATCTGCAGGAGTCATAATAAAGTCACTTTGCTTAATAACGAAAGGGATTGTTACTTGAGATTTGACATGCTTTCCTTCTTTTACCTTAGGATTCCAAGTTCCTACACTCATCGCAATCGTCTTCATTCTTTCCTTGACATTGCTATTATCTACACCAAGAACGATGACTTCATTCACCTCTCCTGTATCAGTCAATAACAAACTAAGAACAAACTTAAATTCTGCTCCATTAAATACAATCTTACCACTCTCCTTAAAGAATGCCCTTAAGAAGTCTTCTTTAAAATCTCCTTGATACGTAGCTATCGTATCTTGAGGTGTTGTAACAACTTCTGTTGTGTGTTTATTCTTTGACTTTTTATTTTTTCTCTGAGCTACACTATACTGCGTACCTAATACAAACAAGGTAAAAACAAACACTAGTCTTAAGATTCTATGTATCATTCTGTTTTCTTTTTTAGCAAGTTCAAGATAAACAAAAAAAGAGACCGATATGCCCTCTTCTTTGATTTCGTTATACTTCTAATATGGATACATTATTGGTAAATGTAAAGTTCATCTTACTACGAATCGGTTTACCATCATACATAGCTGGGAACCATCTGGTCATCTTTCCTACTATATTCATAAACTCCTCTGACACTCCCTGCTGATGTCTATCATTATCAACTCCTTTAACTTGTGGGCTAGTCATTGTTCCGTCTTTCTCAATAGTCACCGTAATTGTATATTTCAGTCTATCCCCAACAAAATTAGCTTCTCCATTAGGGCCTCTTTTCTTATTATACTCTTTCCAAAAAGCGTCTATACCACCTGGATAAGTCGCCATCTGATATAAGCTATCCTCTTTCTTTGCATAATATACTGGCTTACTATTACCAGATTTGACATCTGATAAATTAATATAAAAAGGTACTGAATATCGTGATGCTATTGCTGTTTTACCCTCTGTAGCAGGCTTCCACTTCTTTAGAGACTTCACTGTACGGACAACTTCCTCTGATATAGATGAGTCTGTAATACCTGGCACAGTAATATTATCTACTTGTCCTGACTCTGTTACTGTAAAATTAATAGTAAAACTAAGTTCTGTCTCTTCTGTCTCTATCTCTTGGTTATTCTTATAAAAGGCTTTTACAAAATCATTCATAAAATGACCTGGATACTTAGCGTGCTTTTTATCTGTCAGAACAGATACTTCATTCGATAGATTATTTGCTACCACTTTATGCATCCCTCCTCCTAACCAAAATAAGGTAGTAGATACAAGTGTTAGTATTACTTTAGTTGTCGTTGTATTGAACATTATATTGTGCCTTTTATTAACAGCTAACTAAGATATCTCTTATAACTATAACAAAAAAGTCCCTACATCACATTGACACTAAATTTCATTAACATCTGCTAATAATATAATCGGCAATGTATACTGTGAAGTAATCTTCTCTCCTTTATAAGAAGCTGGAATCCACGTATCTGCTGTTATCGTATAAATGATCTCTTTTAGCTTATCGTTCTCTTCTGATGTAAAGTTACTGCGCAATACACTGACTCCATTAATAGAGCCGTCTTTCTCAATAGTTAATTCAAAAACAAGGCTAATATTATTACTCACCTTCTTATTGGGAAAAGCTTGATAGAAGTGCTTAGAAAAGTTTATAGATAATTGATCAGCACTCACACGAGAAGAAGCAGGTTTAAACTGCTTATTATGCGTGAATTCAACAGTATCAGTATTGGACCTAGCACAGATCAAGGCAGACTTAGGTGTATGCTCATGGATAACAACTCTATCTTGTGCAAATGAGTCCATAACTAAGGTAACGATAAAAATAGTGAAGAGGTACTTAAAATAATTAGTTCTCATTTTTTGTTTTAAAAATACAAATTATTCAAGTGCTACTATAAAAAAACCTGTCTTTTAACGACAGGTTCTATATGAATTTATTCTAATTACGAAGAGAGTACAAAAGGTAATACCTCCTTATTCAGATCATATTCATCTTCTAATAGCTCTTTCAGTTTATCACTCTGAAGCATCTGTATAAATAGAGCCCCCTGAGCACGAAGCAATCTTTCTTCTTTATCAATACCAAGGTTTAACTTATAAATACCCCTTATTGAATCTATAAAGTAATTATATACATCATACTGTTCATTTCTAAGATTCTTCATAATAGCATTGAAAGCAAAAGCTTCTACAAAGGGCATACGTATAGCTTCAGTATTTTTAATACTATTTAGTCCTACACATATCCTCGCCGTGTACTCTCCCTTCGGAGTAATATTCTCTATACTAAAGAACTTAACTGCAACATTAAGTACTTCATCCATAGAGATCGTATCTTTTTTACTATTCTTTTTTATCACTTGAGAGCTATACTTCTCTACTAACGGGCTAAAAATAGTATCCGACACCATCATAGATAAAAAGCCATCTTGTGACAAAGTAATCTCTTTATTCGAGGCAAATGTATTCTTCTCTAAAGACTCTGAAAAATTCACTACTAGATAATCCCAAAACAAACGATGCTTATTAATATACTCGGCTCCCTTCACAGTAGAGTCTACTTCTTTTATAGTTTTATGAAGACGTATCTCGCCTGACGAAAGCTCAACTTTCTCAAGTGCAAGAAAGTTACTGTAATCCTCTAATATCTCTTGTCCCATACTTGTTAGTACACCTCCTAATAAAGTCACTACGCAAGTAACATATAGCTTAAATGATAATAATACTGTTGTTATTGGTCTCATGGTGTTGCTCTTTTAAAAGTTATTGGTAAAGTAAACACTGTGCTTACTACTTCTCCATTCTTCTGTGCAGGAAGCCATTTTGGCATCGTCCTTAAGGTCTTTACGATCTCTTCTCCTACTCCTAGCGGATCTCTTAAAACCACTATATTCTCTAATGTCCCATCCGTTTCTACTGTAAACTGTATTACTACTTTAGCTTCGTTCTCTTCTGAATAGGGATATGGATCTGTAAAATTTAGAAGAAAGTCATTAATAAACTTATTCATTCCTCCTGGATATTGAGCTCGCGTATCTGTCGCTTGGAATGGTCTACTACTTGTATCTGACGTCACTTTCTGATTAGTTGGCTTGGCTTGAATAGCAAGTGTACCCACTAATAAAAAAAGAATACAAGACAAACTGATCCCTACTCTATTTCTCCATGGACTATTGTTTTTTGTAATCATGATGAATCGCTTCTTTGTCAAGTTAAAGTTAAAAGAGCTCGTTACTTGTAACTCATGCTGTTTATAAGTCTGAGCTAATAATAACTGTAAATATGCTCCCGCTTCTTCTTGTGAAGAAACGCTCGAGTCATCTGCTAAAAACTCATGGTTTAACGCTATACAAGTCTTATAATAATAGAATATTGGGTGAAACCAAAAGAGCACTTTTAGCATCTCTATCAAGATAATATCTAAGCTATGTCTCTGCTGTACGTGTACTATCTCATGTTGCAATATTTTATTGTCTTCTGACACTTCTTCTGTAATAGGAAAGTATACTGTATTTCCAAACGAGAAGGCATTTGTGATTTGACTAGATAAAACTATCGCTACATCATTGAACTCTATACTAGTTCCTTCTTGTTTTAACCTTCTAATTTTGATAGTTTCGACAACTAACTTAGATAGTGAGAATACTATACCTATCAGATATAACACCCCTATTCCATAAGACCAATCTATAGTAGAACTAACCATCACCTCCTGTTTAGGAGTTTCCATAATGACGTCGTTTAACTCTTCTAAAGTTTGATTCCATGATACCATCTCCACATCTGTAGAAACAGTAATAAATGGTAAGAACAGTCCTATAAGCAATGTCCCTAGTAGGTAATATCTCTTAAAGTGATGTGCTTTACTATTCTCTAATACTAGCTTATATATCACTAGTGAAGCCATGAGAATGAGTGTGATTTTGGATAGGTATAATAACATAGTTATTTCGTTTTTAACTGTTCATCTACTATTTTTTTTAATTCTTCTAATTCATGTTTACTCATCTTACTTTTTCTAGTAAAAAAAGAAGCAAAACGCAAAGCAGAGTTATCAAAGAAGTTCTCTACCATGACGTTAAGATGTTTTTCAAAGTAATCGTCCTTCGCTATTAAAGGGTAGTACTCTCTAGAGTTACCATAAAGTTTATAATCAATAAACCCTTTGTCAACTAATCTTTTTAATAACGTTGCCACTGTTGTTTGAGCAGGTTTAGGCTCTGGATACTTTTCCATAATATCCTTTGTAAATGCCTTCTCCATATCCCAAATATATTCCATTAGTTGTTCTTCTGTTTGTGGTAGTTTTATCATTCTCGTACAGTTGTAATATGTTCTAATATTCCTTTTTTATAATGCTTTACTTGTATTAATCTCCCTTTTATATCATAGATAAACCAAGATCCTGTATAGTAATAATGCAAACCTTTATTAGTCTTGACCAATACCGTTTTACCGATTGCTTCTACCTTATGATTAGGGTGATAAAAAGTAGTGTGAGCTATAGAATCTCGTATCACTTCTTTTTTATACAGCTTTCCATCTCGCTTATACCTCCAGGTTCCTTTCTGAAAACCCTCATTGTCGTATTTCCCACGTTGTACCTCCTGCTTTCCCTCGACTGTACTTTTAAACACCCAACGTCCTACCTTCTCTCCTTCAACCTTCTGATTAATCTTACAAGAACTGAAAGATACAATTATTACAAGACTAAAAATGAATACACTATACTTCATAACACTGATATTTGTAGATGTTGTTCTACAAATATAGAATACTTGCTTAGAAAAACAAATATTCACATCATTATTTTTAAAATAAGTACATAAAAGATCTATTTCTTATTAGTGTTTATTTCTAAACTAATGATCGTTTTCATTTGATTTGCTAGGGGATTGCTTGAGGGTTTCTTGCACCTTTCTTCGACAAAAGTACCTTCTGGGCAAGAAAACCCCTAGGAATCTCCTAGGAATCCCCAAGAAAGTGCAAGCTGAGCGTACATATCTATTAGATAGATGCTGATGGTATCACACTAAGAGAACTCCATTACACTCTAATGTACAAAGTCTTTTTAATTGAACTAGAGGTATAAATAAAAAATGAACCATCATAAGATGGTTCATTTCATTATATATCAACATTTTTTAAAAAAAAGAATATCCCAAAATAAATGACATATTGCCATAAGATGAATCCCAGTATGAATAATCTTTCAATACAGCTCTTTTTGTACTAATTCTATACTCTACACTAAATCTATCATACTTATAACCAATACCGAATACTGCATTATTAGCAGATTTAACATCCAGACTTTTATATGCTTCTGTATTAGCCTTACTAAACTTAATATTTGTACTAGAAGCAAAATTAAACTGATAAGAAGCATTAATAAATATTCTTGACTTATCATTAATAAAGAAATAATATCTAACTCCAAAAGGTAGTTCAAAAGAATTATAATTCATTTTAATCTCTACTTCACCCTTTTCCTTAAAATTCACATTCTTAAAGGTAGGTTCAACTATTAAGCTCCATTTTTTATTATTAAATGGAAGCGTATACTCTAATTCTACACCGACTCCAAAACCAACTTTACTTCCTAAATCATAACTTTCATTACTAACACTATTATCAAAATCAAAAGAAGAAATAGATACCTGTGGACGCAAACTTAAATGAAGATTATTATCTTCTTTCTTCTTCTCAAACAATTGTATCTCATCTCCTTCACAATTATTATATTCCTGAAAGTACTTCGTTAATGGTTTAATTTTATACTCTAAATATTTAATTCTCTTCTTTAAGTCAGTATTACAACTAACGTCCATCCATAACTGACGTTTATAACTATCATTAGTAGCAATATTTCCATTTTCTTTACTCACCTTACTATTTTCCTTAATATACTTCTTATATACTAATGGAATAATCTCTTTATCCTCTTTTTGATAAAAGAATTTACTCTGATTATTATAGTATGTATACAATTTTGCCTTACCATCTACTAATAATTTTAAGAAGACCATTTCTTCCTTGTAGATTGGTAAAGAATCACTAGTCATATTTTGAAGTTTATCACTTGAAATATCAACGTTAACTTTATGTCTTTCATATTTACTCTTATTCAGAATAGAGAACTCTTGAGCATCCCCTAAAAGAATATTCTCACTTTTAGCATTCTCATCTGCTTTATATAGAAAACTAGTAGGATTATTCATCCAATCAATATTTTTGATCAATCCTTCTACCCGATTACCATTATTATCAACATAATAACCTGGCTCAAACTTAATCTGAGCAAACCCCACTAAAGAAGTAGCTAAAAACAGAAAAACAAATAGTTTACGCATAACTCAATACTTAATAAATTGTTAAACAACTCTAAAAGTAATCAAAAAAAATAATTACTTATAAATATTTTCAAACAAAAACATAGACTTCTTTACATTGTCAAATAATAACAGTAGTAATTTCCATAAGATTAGTAAGTTTACTCATTGTTTCTATTCATAAATTAAAAAAGTCGAGAGGATATCATATTAACTATAAGTGTAATCAAACAAAAGTATATCTTTAAGACTTACTAAACACTTACAAATTATGATTAGAAATATTACTTTTTTCACTTATTTATTAGTTGCAATAAGCATAAGTAGTTGCTCCTCAGACAATACAACTGAAAACAACAAAACAATCACTGTATTAGAATCTTACAAAAAAATTACAACAGAAAACAACAATATTTTAATCTCCGAAATAACTTTTGAATACAATAAAAATGGTAATGTAATAAAACATTATACTGTAGATTATTTTAAGAAGAAAGGATATGAAAAGTTATTCTATCTAAATAAGTCAGAAACAAACTATACTTATAATACCTCTAACAAGCTTCTTCATTTAATAGAAAAAGATTCATTAGGAAAAATCAAAGAAGATGATGCTTTAGTATACAATGACAAAGGAATCTTAACTAAAGTACTTTCGAATAAGTATAGCAACTCTAACTATGAATACAAAACGAACAGTAATAATCAAATTTACTATGTATATCCTATAGCTTCAGAAAATAAAAGTAATATAGAATACTTATATGATACAAAAGGCAATGTAACCAGTGTCAAATTAGAGGGTTCTACTCTACCAAGAGAAGAATTTACATATGATGAAGCATATAATCCCTTTAAGGATATGCCTTTAAACTTATCAGTATTAGAATATCGTACTGCATTTTCTCCTATTAGATATAACTATACCCCTTCTAACAATATAAAGACATATAAAGGTGTTTTCTATCCCATAGAGACCAAGGAATATCAATATAATAAAGATAATTATCCAACATATACTAAGAAAATAAATCACAATGAATATATAACTGAAGAGTTTTTTAACTATAAAGCACTTACAGTAGAAAAATAATATGAAATAAAAGAGTTTAAATTTTCTAATGCCAATCATTTATAAACATAATAAAACGATAGATAAATATCATTAAATGCTACCTCATTACTATATAGAACAACTAAATAAAATATTAGGAAACTGTATATCTACTAGTATCTCAGATATACAGTGGGGTATAGAGAAAAATGATTATAACGCTTGTACTTTTACTCTAAATGATAAGAAATTTATATATAGAGAAGCTAAAGTAACACCTAAAAAGGTAGGTTATTTCGTAGCCATTTGGCAACGTGATTATGAAGGGAAGACTATTCCTTATCATATTAAAGATGATTTTGACTATTTTATTATATCTACTCAACAAGGGTACTTTCTATACCCCAAAGAAGAATTAGCTAAACTTAATATCATCTCTACCGAACAAAAAGAAGGCAAAAGAGGAATGCGTGTCTATCCTAATCTAGAGGCTGAAATGAATAAGCAAGCTTTAAAGACTTATCAATCTCACTTGCCTTTTTGGAATAATTTTTAAAGATTCTATAATAAAATACCATTAACAGAATAAATACTTTCCATTAAGCTTTTTTTATATATTTGTAATCAGACTGGTTATCACTGTGATATGAAAAAGGGAATTAGGTGAAAATCCTAAACAGACCCGCTGCTGTAAGCTCATAAATAATAACGAATCTAGTTATCCACTGTCGCATAGATGGGAAGGATATTCGTTATGAGTAAGTCAGAATACCTGCCATTCTAAAATAAGTTTTGATGTTTTCGGGGGATGAAACATAAGGCGTTCTATGATATAGTCATTGGCAACAATGATTTTGACGCATTTATATCTACTCCAAATGTCAAAATCAACTAGCCAAAAACTAATATGACAAAAACAAAATTACTAGTACTAACCACTGTGTTATGTATGGCGAATACTGCTATATATGCGCAGACACCTAAAGACAGTATCACTGCTCTAAATGAGATCGTGATACAAAAAGAAGTCTTTCGAGATCTTATACCTGTACAGACACTAGACGGAGCTAAACTTCAACGCCTTAATAGTTATAGCGTAGCTGATGCTCTACGATACTTCGCAGGAGTGAAGATCAAAGATTATGGTGGTATGGGAGGGCTAAAGACTGTAGACGTTCGTAATATGGGTACTCATCACGTAGGAGTATTTTATAACGGGGTACAAGTAGGCAATGCGCAGAATGGAATCGTAGACTTAGGTAAGTTCTCTTTAGATAATATTGAGACTGTAAAACTATATAATGGTCAGCGCAGTGCCATCTTCCAATCTGCTAAAGAGTTTGCGTCTGCTTCTACTGTATATCTACAAACTAAAAAACCTGTCTTCCAAGAAGGAAAGGACATAAATATATCAGCTAAATACAAGGCTGGTTCTATCCAATTAGTCAACCCTTCTGTACGCACAGATATCAAAGTAAATAACAATATTAGCACCTCTATCAGTGCTGAATACATCTATTCTAATGGTGATTATAAATTCAGACAGAAACGCCATAATATAGATGGTTCTGTAGCTTATGATACTATTGGGCATAGACAGAATAGTGATATAGAGGCGTATCGAATAGAGAATACATGGTTTGGCAAAACAGATAAAGATACTTGGCAAGCTAATTTATATTACTATCAGTCAGACAGAGGGTTACCTGGTGCTGTTATTAAGAAAAGTGATGTTACTCTTGAAACAGAGAATATCAATGAACGTCAACAAGACAAAAACTTCATGGCACAAGGAGAATGGACTAGGTTTGTTTCAGACAGATATCAATTCCAACTCAAAGGGAAATATGCTTATGATGAAATGCATTACTTATCGCGTAAGACGGTAGGCTTCGAAGGAGAAGAGGTAACTTATAATCCACAATTTGACAATACTTATTTTCAACAAGAATATTATCTATCTGCAGCACACCTATACAAGCTTACAGATATATGGGATGTGTCCTTATCTACAGATTTACAATACAATAAACTAAACGCTACACGTAAAGGTCAAGGAACTCCGTTCTCTTATCCAGAACGCTATACATTCTTGACTTCACTTGCTACTTCTGTAAATCTAGGTAAAGTAAAGGCTCAGGCTAATATACTAGGAACATTTACAAAAGAGAAAGTACGTTATAACTTTGAGGCACCTGATCGTCAGTTTTGGGCACCTTCTGTGTTCCTAAGCTATAAACCATGGGATAATGAGAACTTAGTCATTCATTCATTCTATAAGTATATTTATAGACTACCTACATTTAATGACCTTTATTATACCCAATTAGGTACAGCTAACTTAAAGCCTGAAGCATCTAGACAGGTTAACTTAGGTTTTACTTATAACAAACAGTTTCAACAGTCTCTTTTTGAAGAAGTACATCTGTCTGTTGAATCTTATTACGCTAATATTACAGATAAGATTATCGCTACTCCTACTTCTAGTATGATGAGATGGATGATGACTAATCTAGGTAAAGTAGAGAACTACGGAATAGAAACTAACTTAGGTACTACTCTAAAAATCATGGAGGACTTAAAGTTAGGAGTAAATCTAACTTATGAATATACGGTTGCCAAAGACAAAAGCAAGACACTATATGGGACGCCTTCTTATTACGGAGATCAGATACCTTATGCTCCTTGGCATTCAGGGTCATCTATTGTTAGTCTAGATTATAAAGATTGGGGGCTTAACTATAGCTTTATTTATGTAGGAGAACGCTATAATGGAAACAAAAACAATATCAAGCGAAATGAAATACAGCCTTGGTATACGCATGATATCTCCTTACTTAAAAGCTTTAAATGGCGACAATACCACTTTAAAGCAAGCATAGAGGCAAACAATATTGCTAATCAATATTATGAAGTTGTGAGTAACTTCCCAATGCCTGGACGTAACTTCCGTTTCACTTTAAGTTTTGACCTATGAAATTAAATAAAATAATATTCCTTGCTTTAGCATTACTAACATTAGTAAGTTGTCGCAAAGATGAGATGATATTCTTATCCGATAGTTCACAAGTATCTATTCCTGTTTCCACTAATAAATTCAGTGGTTTTTACCTGCTTAATGAAGGTAATATGGGAATGAACAGAGCGTCTATAGACTTATTTGAATATCACAACGGAACGTATACTAGAGATATCTTCTCAGAAAGAAATCCAAACATTACTAAAGAACTAGGTGATGTAGGTAATGATATCAAGATATATGGTACTAAAGCTTATGCTACTATTAACGTATCAAACTTCATAGAAGTATTTGATGTAGAAACAGGCAAACATATTAAGCAAATACATGTACCTAACTGTCGTTATTTAGCTTTTAAAGATGGTAAGGCGTACGTTAGCTCTTATGCAGGAAAAGTAGAGATTAATCCAAATGCAGAACGTGGTTTTGTAGCGGAGATAGATACCTTATCCTTAGAAGTAACTAGACGAGTAACGGTAGGTTATCAACCTGAAGAAATGGTCATTAAAGGAAATAAACTATATGTGGCTAACTCTGGAGGATACCGTGTTCCTAATTATGATACTACAGTATCAGTGATAGACATTCCTTCATTTACAGAAACCAAAAAGATAGATGTAGCCATCAACTTACATCGTATGCAAATTGATAAAGCTGGAGACATCTATGTTTCTTCACGAGGTGATTATTACAGTATAGAGCCTAACTTATATGTAATAGACTCTAACACTGATCAAGTGAAGCAGAAGCTTGACATCCCTGTATCTAATATGACTATGGATGATAACAAGCTATACTACTACGCTACTTCTTATAAGCATAACACAGGAGGTAATAATGTGTCGTATGGTATTCTTAATACATTGACAAAACAAGTTATTAATGATAACATCATCACTGATGGCACAGAAAAACAAATACAGATACCTTATGGAATAGCAGTCAATCCTGAAACCAAAGAAATCTT
The DNA here is from genome assembly GCF_038039665.1 of Myroides sp. C4067. Taxonomy (NCBI): domain Bacteria; kingdom Pseudomonadati; phylum Bacteroidota; class Flavobacteriia; order Flavobacteriales; family Flavobacteriaceae; genus Myroides; species Myroides sp. C4067. Next base: position 3,529 of record NZ_JBBPHJ010000036.1, on the reverse strand, counting down.
CATGACGGACGCACAGGATTATATAGGTACAGGATTTGTTTATTGTTTTTCTCCTGAAGGAAAACTTAAATGGAAGACAACTGGAGGTAATATACCAGCTCATATAGCATTCATTAAAAAATAAACCAATAATTAAATATGAAAACAAAAAGATTAAAACTAAGCCTAATAGCTACTCTATGCTTATCAGCTATTACTTTTTATAGCTGTTCGAGTGATGATAACACTCAAGAAGAAGAATTTGTTGACTCTATATCATATAACTATAGTGACGTAACTAAGGTATTAGACTTTCTGCCAGCTCCAGGTCAATTTGTAAATGACTTACCTAAATATGAAAAAGGAGATACCCAAGAAATAATGAATCAGAAAGCATTGAAAGCTATTTCTGGAGATAAACTATCTATGGTATCTCTTGGAGGTTTTGGAGGATATATTGTAATGGGGTTTGACCATACCATACCTAATAAGGATGGCAGAAGAGACTTTGTTGTATTAGGTAATGCTTTTAAGAACAGTTCAGAGCCAGGTATTATCATGGTTGCTTATGATAAGAATAAAAATGGTAAACCTGATGAAGACGAGTGGTATGAAATAGCTGGTAGTGAATACAAGAATCCTAAAACTATTCACGACTATGAAATAACATTTCACAAGCCTTCTCCTGAGTTAGATGCTAAAAAGGGAGATTTTGACGAATATATTTACTTTGAAACTAATCAAGACCAAAAAGGTTATAAACCTAAAAACCAATTCCATGACCAAAGTTACTATCCTCTTTGGATAACCGATAAAAAGATTACATTCAAAGGATCTAGACTACCAAATAATGCTTCTGACACTAGTGGAAAAGGTACTTACTGGGTTTTACCAGAATATGAATATGGTTACGTAGACAACCAAGTTAATAGCCATATAGATGCAGCCATCGATATTAATTGGGCTGTTGATAAAAAAGGTAACAAAGTAAAGCTTCCTGGAGTAGATTTCATTAAAGTATACACTGCTATGGATCAAGAGGCTGGTTGGTTAGGCGAAACTTCTACAGAAGTAGCAGGAGTAATTGACTTACATAAAGCCAAACTAAACGTTCCTACTAGATAAAATATTTAACCATTACAAATTATGAAAAAACACTTTACTAAGTTAAGTTCTATACTATTTTTAGGACTAACTTTACTAACAGCATCTACATTTACGAGCTGTTCTAATGATGATAATGCTCCTTATGTAATACCTACGTTTAATGGAACAGTTGAATCTGTAACTTTCGATGAAGTTACCATAGATCCACAACTGAACATTGCTAATGCTGTCTACAGATGGAAAGACAACGCTTCAGGAACTATTCTATCCAATGAACAGGTATTAAAGTACACATACAATACACCTGGAACTAGAGATCTAGTTTTAATAGTAGAACAAGGAAATTCTCATCGTTATTATACCTATAAAGTTGATGTAGCTAAAAGTTATAATTATAACTATGTTACACTTGACCTTTCTACTTTCAATCTAGCTGATGGTCAAGCTACTACAGGAGGTAAAATCTGGAAAGACACTTATACAGAAGATGCTGAACTAAAAAGTGATATTTTCAATTTTAAACATATTGCATATACTGACTATAACACATGGATGGGGTTCACTGTGTCTAATAGTACAGATAATAGCAATCAATACAAAGGTGATGGTTGGTTAGATAATCAGTGGGGAACAATGCCTCAAGGAGGAAGCGCAGGTAAAGGCTCTCCTTTTTTGGTATCTTTTGCTGATCACAAACCCCACCCAACTCTTCTAGATCCAAATAAACCATTTGCTATTGATAGATTCTCATCTGTGATAACTATCGAAGATAACAACAATTCATACAGAGCTATAAGTGCTAACTTCGCAATAAGTCCTTGGCCATACTATGGAATTTTAGAAGGGGATGATTATGCTAATAAATTTAAAAAAGGAGACTACTTCGCTATTCATATTTATGGAGTTAGTAAAGATAAAAAACTTACTACTGCTAAACCTGTGACTCATTATTTCGTTGATTTTAGAGAAGGTATAAATGAAATAAATAAAAATTGGAATAAAGTAGACCTATCTTCATTAGGAGAAGTTAAGTACTTAGTATTTTTCTTAGAAACTACTGATGTAGGACAGTGGGGAGCTAATACGGCATTATATTTTACTATGGACAACCTAACAGTCGATAAAATAGACAAATAATTAACTAAAGAACAACTACTAGAATAGTTCTTTAAATCTTTAAATAAAAAACTATGAAAAAACATTTCTTAAGGTTAAGCACCTCTTTAATATTAGGGCTTACACTTCTTACTGCTACTACATTTACTAGTTGCTCTAGTGATGATAATAGCATACCATTAAGAGAAAGAGAATCATTAAATCTTTCTTCAGTTCCTTTAACGCTAGATACAAAAGATGGCAAAATATGGAGAGAAACATTTGAAAACACACCTCTAGTTGTTTCTCCTTATACATTCAGTCATAAAGTAAATGATTTTAGTGGTGTTAAATATTGGAATGGCTTTACTGTATCCAACAGTACAGATAAAGAGGATCATAATGACAACTTTCCTACTTACATGTATGGTACAATGGCTGATAACACTACACCATTCTTAGTTGCTAACACTTCAGGAGTTCCATCAGACCTAAAGAAAGGGGATATTATAGATACTGATAAAGCATTAACAGTAGTTACTCTTAAAGAGAGCTACTCTGTAGAATCAATAGAATTAGCATTAAGCCCATACACATATCACTCAACTCAAAGAGGAGATGCTTTTGCAAAGAAGTTTGTAAAAGGAGATTTCTTTAAAGTACTTGTTTATGGACTAGATAGTAATAAAGCTATTGCTACAGAACCAATAGAACACTTCCTGATTGATTATAGAAAAGAAGTTGACAAAGTAAATATGGACTGGCAAAAAGTAAATTTAGAAAAACTAACTAATATAAAATACCTGGTGTTTTATATAGATTCATCTGATAAAGGAGAATGGGGAGTTAACACACCTGCATACTTTACAGCTAAAAATCTTACAGTTTATAAAACCAATTAAACATCATTAAAAGGACTATGTACAATAGTCCTTTTTTATACCTTGTTCTATCCTTTAGATTAACACACCTAATAATGAACATCCAGATAATACAGTCACTAACTATGACTACAGATATAGAACAATTACTTACAGAATACAATAGAGCTATACAAGCAGATTTAAGGCCATTAGACAACTCCATCAGCATAAGTCCTAACTCAAGTACAGATAACGTCTCTAATGAAGCGTTACTATATATAGCTAAAGTGAATGGTACACTAGCAGGCTGTATCGCCATGCACAGACTTACTGATACGACATGTGAGATTACTAATCTATATATACGCCCACAGCATCAAGGGCTTGGTCTAGGAAATAAACTATGCCAGCAGATCATACAACATATAGAGGATCAACGTTAAAAGTTGGGGAGGAAAGTGTAAAATAATATCTTTGTGCTATGA
>NZ_JBBPHJ010000035.1:0-27694 GCF_038039665.1 Myroides sp. C4067 | reverse complement strand
CGAAGAATCCCATCCTACATGATTGTAGAGTTACGTGTGAGACCCTTCCTATCGTAAGTGTGACATAGATAACGGATTAGTAGTTCCGTGTTATATGATTAACAATTAATATTTCCAGTTGTAATCATTCTGAGCTTGCGAAGAATCCCATCCTACATGATTGTAGAGTTACGTGTGAGACCCTTCCTATCGTCAGGGTGACATAAATAACGGATTAGTAATTCCGTGTTATATGATTAATATTTCCAGTTGTAATCATTCTGAGTCTACGAAGAATACCATCCTATACATCCACTCCTAATGTCCATTCTGAGCCTGCGAAGAATCTCATCCTATAGAGAAATACTAGTGAGATAATTACATACACTACCCTCACAGAATTACCCCAAAACTTAAAAACACTTTTTCTTCTTTTCGTTCTGATTACAGTCAAAAAATAAGAATACCCTCTCTAATTTCTCTTCTTTCCTTCACTTGTCTCCTCTTGAAGAAAACCAATCCTGCTAAAAGGTTCCTTTTTTCTAATTTTTTTTAATTGCACAAAAACATTATAAGTTGTATATCAGTTATTTATTAGAAATCCTAATTATACCAACTACTTGACAAGGTCAGTAAAAATACACTACAAGAGTCTTTCCTTGGACAATAGTTGGAGAATACTAGGACAATAACGGGGTTAAAGCAACTTTTGCCCAATAATACTCCTTTTATACTTCTTCTACTCTTCTTTTATGAAAACTTAATATGATCATACAGCATTAAAAATAAGCTCTATAGAAGGCGAAATCATTCGCTTTGATATTCTTCATTTCATGTCCTCATTTTTATAAAGTGTGATGTACATTAGGACAACTTCTTTTATCGATTGTTTGAACAGTTAAATAATCATATATCAGTATTTTATATCTTGTAATAACCAAAAAACGAGATAATCATGGCAGAAATCAAAGAAGGAATATTAGGTGCTGTAGTAGGAAAAGTAGGAACCGTAGTGGGCGTACTGTGGAGAGGAAGAAATATACTCCGCGCTAAGCCCTTAAAATCAAGTAAAAAAGCGACTGAAGCACAATTGAAACAATGGGATAAGATGAGTCTCGTATCTACCTTCGCTAGTAAATTCAAGGATTTTGTCAATGCGCATTGCCCTGCGGTCTACAACGGAGAGAAATGGATGACAGGAAAAGAACAAATGATTTCTAGACTGATGAAACAAGGCATCGCAATACATGAAGGAGAGCAATATGTACAAATAGACAAGGTGCTGCTCTCTATCGGAACTCTTGCTCCTGCTGTGATTAAGAAAATAAGTAGACTCAAAACAGGTAAGCTAAAAGTACAATGGGATAATCATCTGATCAATCCCCTGACGCTAGATACAGACGTACTAACGATTATGGCGTATCACGAAGAATTAGATAAATTCACGACCATCTCTAATATCGGGCAACGCAAAGATAGATATACTCACTTCTCTTTACCTAAGGAATGGCAAGAGGGGAAAGTCTATCTGTGGAGTATGTGGAAAGCACAAGACAGTAATGTACATAGTACAAGTTGCTTTCATGGAACATTAGAAATGGATATTGAGGGGGCTGGATATGAGGGAACAGGGAACCGAGAAACAGATAACAGGGAAACAGATAACAGGGAAACTGAGAATAAGGAAACTGGGAACAGAGAAACAGATAACATGGAGACTGGAAACGAGGGAACACTTGTTCCTATAACGGATAATGTAAGTGAATCCTCTCTTCCTATCCCACTTATGGAAGAAGAGTCCATAACTAAAAAAGAACTACCGCCTGGACTCATTCGTCAAGTCAGAAAGAAAATCATAAAAGAAATAAAGTCAAGAGAGTTTTCTAGTAGAGATAATACGCATGAAGAGATTATTTATGGAGCGCGGTCTGTCTTAGAAGCATTGAAGGCTGAAAAGGAACAGAGAGAGTGAAATAGCAAAGGTTAATTCACAGCACGTTATTCTTTAAATCTAATGGGATATAATTAGTTTTAACCCAGATTATGCAATAGACATATAAACGAAAAGTAATTATACAAAATAGGTTTGAATTAGTGATAAAAGCATACTATAGTATGGTTTTAGAGCTAATGAAAGAACTATGAAGTAGAATTGCTTTATAGTATTTGGCTAATGCGTAATGTGGGGTAAAAGCACTTACACATTGTCTAAATAGCGAATATCTTCTAAATCAACAGATGCTATTTAAACCATACTTACATATATAAAGTCACTTATAAGCGATGATTTTTAAAGTTACATCATATTGAATTACTATAAATTAGATTTTGTATTGATTCGATTTCTTGTTCTAATTTAGAACTCTTTATTAATAGAGGTTTTACAATCTCTCTCCTCACCTACTCCTTAAAAATCAGAAGTGACAAACTTTAACTAATTCCAGCACTTAGAGGTAGATTATTTATAAATAAGTGTCAGAGTTTATCTATAATTATTATTTATATTTGTAGCGAGTTATAACAATATGTATTAAAAAGAAATAGAATGAATACAGACGAAAAGTTTCACGACGAAATGGGAGACAACCACATCGCATCTAGTGATGCAACTCCACTTAGAAGTGATGCATTTGACCGCACAGATGACGAAAAAATAGAATTGATAAAAAAAGATGTAGAAAACATTCTTAACACTTTAGGATTAGACTTAACAGATGACAGTCTTAAGGGTACACCTAACCGTGTAGCTAAAATGTTTGTGAAAGAGATGTTTGGAGGATTAAATCCTGCTAAAAAGCCAAGTGCTTCTACATTTGACAATAAATATAAATACAACGAGATGTTGGTAGAAAAGAACATTGTAGTTTATTCTACTTGTGAACATCACTTACTACCTATCGTTGGGCGTGCTCACGTAGCGTATATATCTAATGGTACTGTAGTAGGTCTTTCTAAGATGAACCGTATCGTTGATTTTTATGCAAAGAGACCTCAGGTACAAGAGCGTTTAACTATTCAGATTGTAAATGAATTAAAACGTGTATTAAACACAGAAGATGTGGCATGTATCATCGATGCAAAACACTTATGTGTAAACTCAAGAGGAATCCGCGATATCGAAAGTAGTACTGTAACTGCTGAGTTCGGAGGAAAATTCCAAGATGAGAACGTTCGTAAAGAGTTCTTAAACTATATCCAATTAGAGACTAAGTTCTAAACATTACAAATTATATTATGCCTTTATATCAAGAACAGCAATTAAAAATGTACAACTCCATCACTGGAGAGAAAGAAGTTTTCAAACCTATCCATGAGGGTAAAGTGGGTATGTATGTATGTGGACCAACAGTCTACAACTATGTACACCTTGGGAACTGTCGTACTTTTATATCTTTTGACTTGGTATATCGTTATTTAAAACACTTAGGATATGCTGTGCGTTACGTTCGTAATATTACTGACGTAGGACATATGGTAGACGATGTAGATGAAGGAGAAGATAAAATCGCTAAAAGAGCGCGTATTGAGCAGATAGAACCAATGGAGATTGTTCAGAAATATACTTTGAACTTTCACAATATTCTAAAACAGTTCAATAACCTACCTCCTAGCATTGAACCAACGGCTACTGGGCATATCATCGAGCAAATAGAAATCATACAAGCGATCATCAACAATGGTTTTGCTTATGAGGTGAATGGATCTGTGTACTTCGATGTAGAGAAATACAATCAGTCTCATAACTATGGAATATTAAGTGGTCGTAAGATAGAAGATATGTTATCTAATACAAGAGATTTAGATGGACAATCTGACAAACGCAATCCACTTGACTTTGCACTTTGGAAAAATGCAGAGCCTCAGCATATCATGAGATGGCCTTCACCATGGGGAGATGGATTCCCTGGATGGCATCTAGAGTGTACTGCTATGAGTACAAAATACTTAGGTAAGCACTTCGATATACACGGAGGTGGAATGGATTTAAAATTCCCTCACCATGAGTGTGAGATTGCACAGAATGAAGCTTCTACAGGTAACTCACCTGTAAACTACTGGATGCATGCTAATATGCTTACTCTAAACGGTAAGAAAATGGCTAAATCTACAGGGAATAACATTCTTCCTGATGAATTATTCTCTGGCGAGAACAATATCCTTAGCAAAGGGTTTGCTCCTGCTGTAGCAAGGTTCTTTATCTTACAAGCGCACTATAGAAGTATCTTAGACTTCTCTGATGATGCTATCTTAGCGTCTGAAAGAGGATATCAAAGATTAATGGAAGCTATCAAATCTCTAAAAGATTTGAAAACTTCTAGCAACTCTTCTGTTGATATCACAAAATGGAGACAATCGTGCTATGATGCAATGAATGACGACTTTAACAGTCCGATTTTAATTGCAAACTTATTTGAAGCAGTTAAATTCATTAACCTAATTAAGGATAATAAAGAGACTATTTCGGCTACAGATTTAGATACTTTAATTAATAGTATGAGCGCATTTGTATTTGATGTATTAGGTTTAGAAAACACTGAAACAGCAAGTGCTAATAACGAAAAACTAGAAGGTGTAGTCAATATGCTTATCGGAATGCGCAACGAGGCTAGAGCAAACAAAGATTTCGCAATGTCAGACCACATTCGAGATGAACTAGCTAAAATCGGTATTCAACTAAAAGATGGTAAAGAAGGTACTTCTTTCTCTCTATAAATACACAAAAGAGGTTATTCTATGAATAGCCTCTTTTTTTATACATACCTCACCTACAATAGTTAAGTTTATTTTTTGTGATTATAAAATAGTCTTGCTAAAACTAATTCCTTCTACTCATTTCTAACCTAGAATTTCTTACTTTTAGCACTATAATTAAACTCATCGTACATTTGTACACTTTCATATTTCTGTTACTATGCTAAAGAAAATATTAATATTCCCATTTGTAATATTAGTCCGTTTTTATCAGCTGGCTATTTCACCATTCTTCCCTCCTGCTTGTCGATACAGTCCTACTTGCTCACAATACACCTTAGAAGCACTAAAAAAACATGGACTTTTTAAAGGTGGTTGGTTAGCTATAAAGCGAATCGCTAGTTGTGGACCATGGGGAGGTAAAGGATATGATCCAGTGCCTTAATTATTATTTAAGTAAACTAGGAACTGAGGAACACAAAACAGGGAGCTAGTAACTGAAATAGAAAACAAAAAACAATGAAGTACTCTTGGGTGTAAACCACAATTACTCTTTTGAGAATAAAGATTATTTCATACATTTATCATCTAACAGTATAAAAAACTATGATACATTCATTACATATGATTTGGAACCCATCAGAAGGGTTGGATTTAGGATTTATTAAACTGAGATATTACAGTCTTATGTTTGTAATCGCATTTGGTTTAGGGTGGTTCTTAATGAAAAAGATATATGATCGCGAAGGACTAAGTGTTGAGAAACTAGACAAATTATTTATCTATACTGTATTAGCAACTTTAATAGGAGCTCGTCTAGGGCATGTATTCTTTTACGATTGGGATTATTATAAAGATCACTTATTTGAGATTATATCACCAGTGCGTTTCACACCTAAGTTTGAAATCGTTGGTTTTAGTGGATTAGCAAGTCATGGTGCAGCTATTGCTATTATCACTGTTATGTATTTTTACAGTAAAAAGATTATTCAAAAACCTGTACTTTGGATACTAGATAGAGTAATCATCCCTGTAGCAATAGGGGGAGTTTTTGTTCGTTTAGGGAACTTCTTTAACTCAGAAATTATAGGACACGAAACTACAAATGCTTTAGGTATTCGATTTTTAAGAGATAAATTCTCTCCTAGAGAAGCAATGGAGATTACAGGAATTCCTGATTATAACCAAGCTTATGACGCGATAGCTCATAATCCACAGTTTGCAGAAGCTTTAAACCTAGTAGTAGCTAAACACCCTACTCAACTTTATGAGGCATTTGGATATATACTTGTGTTCATTATTGTTTACTATATGTATTGGAAGACAGATGCACGCAAAAAGTTAGGTTATATCTTTGGAGTGTTCTTAGTACTACTGTGGATGGTAAGATTTATAGTAGAATATATGAAAGAAAGTCAAGGAGGTTTTGAAGATCAACTAGGCAATATTTTATCAACAGGACAATGGTTAAGTATTCCATTTATCATCGTAGGGATTTACTTATGGGTTACTGCCAAGAATAGAGTATACGAATCATAAATATACAGAGAGCTAATCTAGATTGATTAGCTCTCTTTTTTTATATTTCTCTCTTGAGTGTATAATAGATCCTTTGTGTTGTACTCCCCATAATACAAGGAGCTGTAGACACTAGCTCCCATCCTTGACTTCCTAGATCATTTAGTGTATCATCGGTCTCCTTCATTTCCATTTTTGCAAAGAATCCACTAGTCACTACTTCAATTGTTTTATATTCAAATCGTTTCATAATATTGTAATTAGTTCATTCTAAGATAATCAATTAAACCCAGATTATGCAATAAACATATAAACGAAAAGTAATTATACAAAATAGCTCTGAATTAGTGATAAAAACATACTATAGTATAGTTTTAGAGCTAATGAAAGAACTATGAAGTAGAATTGCTTTGTAGTATTTGGCTAATACATAATGTGGGTTTAACATCACACTTCGAAATAATTCTATATTGTTTTGGCTGATTCTAACGTCCCCTATTTTTAACTAAGGATAAAAATGTTTTAGTTAGTAACATCAATATTATTGGATATTCTTTTCTTTTTAACGAACAATTTCACAGATAAAATCACTACTTTTCTGAATGTAAACAAGGCATTCAATGGACAAGAACTATACGACTCAGGATAGAGGAAATAAAAAAGACTACCAGCAATATTTAGAAGCAATGGACACGATAGCTATCGAGAAGGTGGCTTCTGCAAGTGTGTTCTTTGAGGCCAAAGAGGGAAATGTATTAGTAGATGTAGGAATGGCCTCAGGGACGAGTACAGCTATATTAGCTCAACTATTTCCTAAACTTCAAATAATAGGTATTGATATCAATCCTAAAATGGTTCAAATCGCTGAAGAAACGTATAACCTTCCGAATCTCTCATTCCAAGAAGATGATGGCGAAAAACTATTGACTTTTGAAAAGAATACAATTAGTGGATTCTTTAATTGTTCTGCCATTCACCATATTACTTCATATAACGACTATGACAATAACAGAGCATATAATACACTTCGCAGACAAGTAGAGTTATTGAAAGATAAAGGAGTGCTTGTCATCCGCGATTTTGTCAAAGTAGAACAACAAGAAGTTATACTAGAACTATCTACTCTAACTAAAGAAGGTAATCCTAGTGATGCAGAATTGTTCATTCAATTTTCTCAAACGGCCAGATCATTAGCTAAAGAAAAAGGTTTTCCCATTGAAGAATTAGAGCCTCTAAAACCTAATACAAGGCGATTTCATGCATTTTATACTGATGTAGTAGAGTTTATTCGTCGCAAAGATTATTATGCGAATTGGGACATTGAATTGCAAGAAGAGTATGGATATTATACACAAAAAGAATTTGAAACAATCTTTAAGGAACTGGGATTGCGAATCATTATATCTACTCCTATCTACAATCAATGGATCATTAATAACCGCTATAAAGACCACTTTACAATCTATAATTTAGCTGGAGAAGAAATAGGCTTTCCTCCTACGAATTACTTAATTGTTGGAGAAAAAGTCCCTGGTGGAAAACAATTACAATTAACTAGACATTTACCTAAAAAGGACACTCCATTCTTAACCTTATCTACCTTTAAAAATATAAACACAAATAGGTTATATGATATTGTAAAACGACCAAATAAAGTAATTGACATTATCCCTTATAGAAATAGTGATAGTGGCTTAAAGGTAATCGCTAAACATGGTTACCCTCGTCCATTAGCAAATGTCAAAGCAGATAGTCCTATCTTAGATGGTAAACAATACAGTGGATATATACCTGAAGGACTTGCAATAGCTGAAACAGACAATATAAAAACAGAAATAGAGAACAGATTTAATATTAAACCTGAGGAATATGAAACGATTCGTACTTCCCTAAATTACTACACCTCTCCTGGTGGTATCAATGAAAAGGTAACTTCTATATTCATAGAACTACACTCACCTATTTCATTAAATACTCCATTAAACGAAGGGTATTCAGGCTTTAAAGATTCTGGTTATTTACATGAATACGATGCTGTACAACTCCTTAATACTGCCCAAACAGGTGCATTAGTAGAAGCTAGATTAGAAGTGAATATCTATAATCTATTTTTAAAGTTAGCTATACCATTACCTAAATGGTTAGGACAAAAAACAGCTATACAAAATGTAGAGAAGATTCATGCAACTGATTTAGAAAAACTATTACAGTTAAATACAAAAGAATACATCCATAATGACAGTCAAGCTGGTTTCTTAAAGACACACAGAGCTTCTTTTGAAGCAACAGGTATTGATAAAGACTCTGCGATACTAGAATATGTATCCCCTACTCATTATAGTACTAATACGGTAATAACTCTCCCTGTATTTAAAAACAATGGAGCCTTTTATATAGGTTTAGAAACTAGAAGTCTTCCTGTACCCCAAATATTCACTAACAATAGTACGATTATAACGGTACCAGCATTTCGTCTATCTAAAGAGGTAAGAAACTACTATGACCTAGAACAATATCTAAATACCCTGAAATTTGGAAATAGCAATGTAATTGGATACTCTAAATTAGGAGAAAAGTACTTTCCTAGTATAGGAATTACGCCCGAACAAGTATATCCGTATATTATCCATCTAGATCAGCCTACTGATACACTACATTGGATAAAAATAAATGACCTGATGAATAATCTAGACAAAATAGTTGATACTCATCTTTTAATAGCATTATGTCGATTATATCATAGTCAACAATAAAACTATTAGATTACTAGCCTAAGTAACACTAGTCATTGACTAGTCCTAAAATAAAAAAGCCACTCCTTGCGGAGTGGCTTTTTTTATAAATACAAGTTCTAAGATAGAATTAGTTTTTCTCAACTAACATTTCCTCTTGAGCTTCTCTATGTCTTCTTTCGATTTCTTCTTTATCTTTTCTTGGCATAGTATCCACTAATACTGGAGTAGCTAAGAATAATGAAGAATAAGTACCTACAATAATACCGATTAACATCGCAAAGATAAATCCTCTGATTGAATCACCTCCGAATACGAACATGATTAATAATACTAGGATTAAAGTAAGCGAAGTATTAATAGTTCTAGATAATGTAGTATTTACTGAATCATTAACGATCTTATTGAAATCACCTTTTGTTTTACCAGCGATGTACTCACGTACACGGTCAAATACAATTACAGTATCATTCATAGAATAACCAATAACAGTTAAGATCGCAGCGATGAAGTGCTGGTCAATCTCCATATGCCAAGGCATAAACTTATATGTTAATGAGTAAATACCTAATACAAAGATAACGTCGTGCGCAACAGAAACAATAGCTCCTAATGAATACTGCCATTTTCTAAAAGAAATAACTAAGTAAATAAAGATAGCAGCCATAGACCCTAATACAGCCCAATATGCATTCTGTTTAACGTCTTTTGCCATACTTGGTCCAACTTTAGAAGCTTGGATAACTCCTAATGTTTTTCCTTCTGTAGCATTAACGAACTCTTCATAAGTCATAGGAGATGAATAGTACCCTTTTAACCCTTCGTATAACTTCTCGTTTACTTCTTGGTCTACTGCAGCACCTTCTTCTTCTACTTTATATTTAGTAGTAAGTTTTAACTGTTGTTTATTTCCGAATACTTTCGCTTCAACATTTACACCAAATACTTCTCCTAGCTTATCACTTACTTCGTTAGCTGTAACTTCTTTATCAAACTTAACTTGGAATGTTCTACCTCCTACAAAGTCAGTTCCTTGGTCAAATCCGTTGATTGCAAATGAAGCAAAAGAAACCACTACAATGATTAATGATAAACCATAAGTAGCTTTCTTCATTTTTAAGAAATCAAAGTTGAAGTTTGTAAACCAATTTTTAGTAATACTTGTACTGAATGCTAAAGTTCTACCAGCTTTAACGTCTCTATCCATAAAGATACGAGCGATAAAGATTGAAGTAAATAATGAAGTAGCAATACCGATTAACAATGTCGTAGCAAATCCTTTAATAGGTCCTGATCCAAAAGCGAATAAGATAACCCCTGTTAAGATATGTGTAACGTTAGCATCAACAATTGGACGCATAGCACCATGCCAGCTATAAGATTCTTTAATCGTATCTGCAAGACTCATTCCCTTACGCAAACATTCTTTTGCTCGTTCAGAAATAATAATATTCGCATCCACTGCAGTACCCATCGTTAATACGATACCTGCAATACCTGGTAATGTCAATACAGCACCTAAACTAGCAAGGATACCAAATAAGAATAATAAGTTAGCTAATAAAGCAATATTTGCATACCATCCAGCTCTACCGTAGTAGAATGCCATCCAAGCAGCAACAATAATTAAACCAGCCACAGCAGATAACATACCAGCATCGATAGCTTGTTGTCCTAATGATGGTCCTACGATTTCAGATTGAACGATATCTGCACCTGCAGGTAATTTACCAGCACGTAAGATATTCGCTAAGTCTTTTGCATCAGCAACAGTAAAGTCCCCTGAGATAGATGATCTACCACCAGAGATAGGTCCACTAGTAACACCTGGAGCTGAATAAACGATATTATCTAATACAATAGCAATATTAGAGTGCTCTGTATAAGCTTTTCCTGTTAACTCTTCCCATACTTTAGCTCCCTTAGGACTCATTGTCATCCCTACTACAGGACGGCTAAATTGATCATACTCATCTTGAGCACCAGTAATAACGCTTCCACTTAAAGGAGGAATACCTTCTCTATTTGTTTTTAAAGCATATAACTCAACTAAATCAGGAGCTTTTTTACTTGGTTTACCCCATGCAAAACGAGCATATTTTTGATCTGCTGGTAATAAGTTACGTACATCAGCTCTGTTTAAATAAGCATTTACTTTAACTGTATCTTTCGTTTGGAAATATCCTAAGATTGGGCTTCCTTGTTGTCCACCCATTGCGAATAAGTCTAATAAAGGATTGAATTCTTTATTAGCTGCATTCCCCATAGAGTCTTTTGCTACAGTACCTAATAATGCTTCAACATCTGAGTTAGTTGTTGTATTATCAGTAGCAGTCTCTTTTTGATTCGCTTGCTTTTCAGTTGTTTTTAAGTACTCATTAGCAGCCATGATATAGTTTCCTATTTCATCTACTTTATAAGTTTCCCAAAACTCTAACTGAGCAGTACTTTGTAATAAATTTTTAATACGATCTACGTCTTTTGCTCCAGGAAGCTCAACTAAGATACGCCCTGTATCCCCTAACATTTGAATATTTGGCTGAGAAACACCGAACTTGTCGATACGCTCTCTGAATACACGGTAAGCACTCTCTATAGATTCTTTTACTTTTTTATCTAAGATAGACTTTACTTGGCTATCAGACATTCCAACAGTAATCTCACTTAAGTTTCTGTTTGCAAAAATATCTGCAGATGCTAATTTTACATTCCCTTTTGATTCTTTATCAAAAGCAGTGTAAAAAGCATCTAAGTAACTTTGATTACCTTGTCTTTGTGATTCAGCTTCTGCTAACGCTTTATTAAACGTAGCGTTCTTTGAATTATTAGCTAAACCTTTTAAAATGTCTTTGATTGATATTTGCAACGTAACATTAATACCTCCTTCTAAGTCTAATCCTTTATTGATTTGCTTAGCTCTCACTTCATTGAATGTTTGTCCTAAAAATACCGTTTGGTTACCAATTGAATCAAGGTATTGTAATTCTTTTGTCGAATCTCCACCAGCAAAAGCTTTCGCTTTATCCTCATAATGGTTGGTAACAAAGGTAAATGACAGTTGGTAAATACTTACCAATGCAAAGATAATTGCAAAAAATTTAACGAGTCCTTTGTTTTGCATTATTACTAAAAATTAATTATTTACTTTTTTTAAAACGAGCAAATATATGATATAGACAATGATTAAGCAATTCTTTGACTAAGAATATCAGCAAAAAGAGCTTTTTTCTATTACATATATTTTAACAATTAAACAATCTTTTACTATTCAATTGTTAATTCCTTATTTGTATCCCTAACAGCATTTGCACTATCTACAAATTTCTGAGATTCTTGCTCATTTAATTTTAATTCTACTATCTCTTCTATTCCTCCTTTTCCTATAACACAAGGAACTCCTATACACAATCCTTCTTGCCCGTATTCACCTTGTAAATATACAGAACAAGGGATTAACTTCTTAAAGTCATTTAAGATACTATCCACAACGTTAGCTACAGCTGCTCCAGGTGCATACCATGCAGAAGTTCCTAATAACTTCGTTAGAGTAGCTCCACCAACCATTGTTGATTTACACACTTCTTCTTGTTCTGCTGCTGTCAACATCTCACTTACAGGAATACCTTTATAAGTAGCCAATCTAATTAATGGGATCATTGTAGTATCCCCATGTCCTCCAATAACCATTCCTTCAATATCTCCAACAGGTTTATTTAGTTTTTGAGATAAGAAATATTTAAAACGTGAAGAGTCTAAAGCCCCTCCCATACCTATTACTTTCTTACGATCTAATCCTGATATTTTTAAAGCTGCTAGAGTCATTGTATCAAGAGGGTTAGTCACTATCACAAAAATAGCATTAGGAGAGTATTTTAAAGCGCTTTCCATCACCGACTTTACTACAGATGCATTAGTACCTATTAATTCCTCACGAGTCATTCCTGGTTTTCTTGGAATTCCTGAAGTAACTACTACTACCTCACTATTAGCTGTTAAACTATAATCATTAGTACTTCCCTTAACAATAGTATCAAATTTAGAGTTAGATGCACATTGCATGATATCCATTGCTTTACCTTCTGCATACCCTTCTGCAATATCCACTAAAACTACTTCACTAGCGATTCTTCTATTAGCAATAACATCAGCACATGTAGCCCCAACATTTCCTGCTCCAATAATTGTAACTTTCATAACTTTATATCTTTTTATTAAAAAAAGGTCAAGGCATATAATATGCTTGACCTTTATAATTTTACATATTTAAATACTAAGCATCAATTTTAGCATAAGTAGCATTTTTCTCAATAAAATCTCTACGTGGTGGAACTTCGTCTCCCATCAACATAGAGAATACTCTATCTGCTTCTTGTAAACTATCTATTGTTACTTGTCTAAGAATTCTATGTTCTGGATTCATTGTAGTATCCCATAATTGCTCAGCATTCATCTCTCCAAGACCTTTATAACGCTGAACACTTGATCCACTTCCCATTTTCTCCATTAACTCAAGGCGTTCTTCATCTGTCCATGCATATTCTTTACGTTGCCCTTTTTTAACCATATATAATGGAGGTGTAGCAATATAAACATATCCATTCTCTATTAACCCTCTCATATAACGGAAGAAGAAAGTTAAAATCAACGTTGCGATGTGGCTACCGTCCACATCGGCATCACACATGATTACTACTTTATGATAACGTAATTTCTCAAGGTTTAATGCTTTACTATCCTCTTCTGTTCCCATCGTAACACCTAAAGCAGTAAAGATATTCTTAATCTCTTCGTTTTCGAATACTTTGTGCCCCATTGCTTTTTCTACGTTAAGAATCTTACCTCTTAATGGTAGAATTGCTTGGAAGTTACGATCACGTCCTTGTTTTGCTGTACCACCCGCAGAATCTCCCTCCACTAAGAATACTTCACATTTAGAAGCGTCTTGTTCAGAACAATCAGACAACTTTCCAGGTAGTCCACCACCGACCATAACAGTCTTACGTTGAACCATCTCACGTGCTTTCTTAGCAGCATGTCTAGCCTGAGCAGCTAAAATAACCTTTTGAACAATAATCTTAGCATCATTTGGATGTTCCTCTAAGTAGTTCTCTAGCATTTCTGCTACAGCCTGACTCACAGGGGATACAACCTCTCTATTTCCTAGTTTTGTCTTTGTTTGTCCTTCGAATTGAGGCTCCATTACCTTCACAGAGACAATTGCAGTCAACCCTTCTCTAAAGTCATCACCTGTAATTTCGAACTTAAGCTTATCTAACATTCCTGAAGCATCTGCATATTTCTTCAATGTTCTAGTAAGCCCCATACGGAATCCTTGTAGGTGTGTTCCTCCCTCATGCGTATTAATATTATTCACATAAGAATAAATATTCTCTGCATAAGTATCATTATAAACTAATGCAACTTCAACAGGGATTTCTCCTTTATCAAGTTCCATTGAGATTACATCTTCAATAATTGGCACACGGCTACCATCTAAGAATTTAATAAACTCTTTTAATCCTTCTTTAGAAAAGAATACTTCATGTTTAGGCTCACCATTTTCTTCAATTACTCTTTTATCAGTAAGTGTTATCTTTAATCCTTTATTCAAGAAAGACAACTCTCTTAAACGCCCAGCTAAAGTATCATAAGAAAACTCTAGAGTCTGTGTAAAGATAGTATGGTCGGGTTTAAATGTAACCGATGTTCCTCGTTTATCTGTTTCACCAATAACTTTTACTGGAAATAAAGCTTTACCACGCGAATATTCTTGTTCGTAAATTTTACCTTCACGATAAACAGTTGCTCTTAACAAATCAGATAGTGCGTTCACACACGATACCCCTACTCCGTGAAGACCTCCAGATACCTTATAAGAATCCTTGTCAAACTTCCCTCCAGCACCAATCTTTGTCATTACTACTTCTAATGCAGACACTCCTTCTTTTTTGTGGATGTCCACTGGGATACCACGTCCATTATCTTCTACAGTAATAGAGTTATCCTCGTTTATAGTAACGCTTATTGTATCACAATAACCAGCTAAAGCCTCATCAATTGAGTTATCAACCACTTCATATACTAAATGGTGTAATCCTCTTACTCCTACATCACCAATATACATCGAAGGACGCATCCTTACGTGTTCCATTCCCTCAAGAGCTTGAATGCTATCCGCTGAATAATTATTCTTATTTGTTTCTTGGCTCATAATAATAATCTAAAATATCTAACGTACAAATATAACAATTTTCAAAGACTTTATCAACTCTAAACAAGCCTAAAATACATATATCTCACAAATAAAAACAAAAAAACGCAGATGTTTTCACACCTGCGTTTCATACTTTTTTATAAAGGACTTTTACATTAATTCATGAATTGTAAATTCACAATTGTTAAATGTAAATCTCTCATGTACTTTTCTTCCTAATAACTCCTTGGCGATTGGAGCATCCATAGAAACGGCTAATACAGAACGGTCGTCTAAAACAATTTTTGGCAAAGCTGCTGAGAAAAATAAATACACTGAATTTACTTGTACTAAACTTCCAAATTCTACTACAGAACTCACTTTTTCATCATCTATTTTAGCAACTATATCTCGCATAGCTATATTTTCTAAAATCTTCTTACTCAAGTTTTCTTGTTCTAAATGCATCATTGACAAGCCTGTCTCGTGTTTGTCTCCAGCAGAACTTTTGGCGTCGTTCTGCGCGTCGATTGTCAAATCTTCTACAATTCCTTGCAACGCTTCCACCTTGTCATTTAACCGTTCTAAACAAATTGTTTTTAACTTCTTTTTTAATGTCATCATTACGTCTTTAAAATTTCTTTCTTTGCGAAATCGAAAGAAAATACATGTTTTGTTGTTTGTAACGACAAAAGTAAGTTATTAATCAATGAAAAAAAACAGTATTGTGCACCTTTTAGCGAATTTTAGTCATAAATTATCAGTTTTTAGCTTTTTTTCTGATTACAAAATCTCAAAAATCGAATTTATACATTGCTCCTCCCATTATTTGCACACCTTGCACCTTAAAGTTATCCCATTGATTATATTTCTGATTAAATAAGTTATTGGCTTTTAAGAATAGAGTCCAATTTTTAGTTGGCCTATACCCTACTTTCATATTTAAATCAACATAATCTTTCAATTCTACAACTGATGGATCTTCCCAAGTATTATAGTCTCCTATAAGCCCAGTAGAATCAATTACAAAAACATCTTTACGCTTACCTACATAAAACACATCTACACCTGCAAACCATTGTTCTGTAAAATCAAATTTAAAATCAGCTCCTGCTTTTACTTTTGGTAAATTCCAAGCTTCTAAAGAATTTGTATTATAGTTATTATACTCTCCATGAACTCCTATAGAAACATTCTCTTCGAAGTCAAAACGCAATTCACCAAATAAATTCAATGTTTTAACATCTCCATATTGCACTCCAAATGAGTTTCCAAACATATATGGTATTCTACTTCTATTCAAAGTATATTCATTGTGCAAAAACATCGCTTTGTCTTTCTCTCTTTTGTAAGACCCCTTGATGTTATAAGAGATATTATTATCTAATTTTCCTTTTAATCCAAGATAAATATCATACTTCTTATCAGTAGGCGTAATTAGAATATCTGGGGAAATGAAAGGGTTTTCTTCTGAAAACTGTTGAAAAGAGTTTTGTTGCACCCCTCCCTCTATTCCTGCATAAGTCACTAATAATCCAGGAACTAAATCATAAGATGCTTTAACTTGTGGATAGATATAAAAGTTATTCTCTGATTTACCAGCTAATTCTCCATTGTTAAAGAAAACACCAACTCCTACTTGTACAGAATAGTTGTCATCTCTAAATGTAAGACTAGGTTGAGCTCCAAGGTTTAAATGATTATACTTCGTTGTTTCCCCTATAAATGAGTTTTTATATGATGTTCCTACATAATCAACAACAACCCCAACATTCAATTCTCCAAAGTCCAAAGCTGTTTTTACATTTGGTCTAATCTTAAAACGATTTTCTACTGTTCCAAAATCATCCCAAAAATAATCATATCTAAAATCCAATCCAGTAAAAGGGCTATTTCTAAACTCTAAAGCTCCATTTACAAAAACATTCTTATAGTGTTGAGATTCGTCTATTCCAGAAATATCACCTTGATTGAAGTCGATTTGTTTCGTTGGCAATCCATAATAATTACTCAATTGGTATCTAGCACCTGCTTCTACTGTCCAACCAAAATTCTTTAATTGTCCACCATAAACCAAACCTCCTTTTGTATTAGAGAAACTATCATCTAGAAGTAAATTCTTAATCCCTCCTTGAGAAGAAAAGTGACTAGCATATCCTGCTAAAAAACTATTCTTATTTAAGTGTTGACTTAAGAACACCTCTCCGTTCAGGTTAGTATAATTACCTGCAGAAAAAAGAGCATAATTATTAAAACTTTTCAACCTACTTGTTCTTTCTACCTCTGCTGCTTTTCCTTTCTCAGGTACAAAAGTAGATGCTACAGGAAAAGAACTAATCGTATAAATTACATCTTTCTTGTTACCTGTAGTTTCATCGTCATTATTAGCTGTAGTACGAACTTTAAAAGCATCCGAAATTGTTGCATCATAAGCTCTTACTACATTAACAACCTCTGTACCTAATTTACTTGCTTCCGTATTTTTATCTTGAGCATAACCTGCTATTCCCCCTAGAGTTAAAACAGATAATATCGTATATATATTCTTATTGTTCATTATAATATCTTCTATATTAAAATTATTGAGCAATCGAAGAGTTTCGTTTAGCCTCTTGCGCTGTTATTTTTTGAAGTTCCTCTTTAGCTTCTTTCACCACATCTGGGTAGTCAGTAAAGTTCTTAGTAACGCTTTCTAAAATATAAGTAGCTTGATAACTATCTTTTAATTGATAGAAGTTCTTTGCCATTAATACTAATCCTTTAGCACCATAATACTTATAACCCGAATAGTCTTTTGCTAATTTCTGCACACTCTCATTAGACGCTTCATACTTAGCCTCTTTATTCTTAAAGTAAGCATCATAATACATCGCCTCTGCAGCTAACTCTCCTTTTGCTATCTTCAATACCTCTTGATAACCTTTCTTAGCTTTAGCTTCATCATTAGTAGCCATAGCCGTTCTAGCAATAACTATTTGTGCATCACCTTTTACTTTATTATCTGTTTTAGCCATTTTTAATACAGCTTCAGCATATTGAAGAGCTTCACTATAGCTATTTTGCTCATAGCTCAACTTCATTAGATTAGACTTAGCGAACACTACATTCTGTTCTTGTGCAGCCTCTGCATCTAAACGTTTTAAAGTAGTTATAGCCTTAGCAGTATTTTTATTTTTCAAATAAATCTCAGCCAAACGAGCAAGAGAAATCTCTGAGAACTCATTCTTATCCTTAGAAATTACAACTTCATAATGAGCAGTAGCCTTATCTAGGTTATTCTCTGCAAAATACATTTGCCCTAAATAGAAATGAGCTTGTAACGCCTTTTGTCCCGTTGGGAAACTTTTTAGGTATTTCTCATATCCATCTATAGCCGATTGTGTATTATTTTGAATATACTGTTTTTCAGCCGACTCATAAGTATCTTTATCTAGTTCAGCATCGGTTACTTGAATAAAAGAAAGACCTTTAACCCATGCAGCATATTCATCTACCTTTCCATTATCCACATAGATTAGTCGTGCATTTTGAACCGCTTCGATAGCCTCAGAAGATTCCGGAGACTCTTTTACCACTTGTTTAAATTTAGCTAACGCTTGATCAGGTTTATTGTCGTTATAGTTAATCAAACCTTGTCTCAAGATAGCTCTAGCCTTATAGCTTGATGTAGGATAATCTTTCAACATCTTATCAAAAGCACTTAACGCCTTTTGACTTTGATTCATAACGTCATAAGTCACCCCTATCTCATATTGAGCATCATCAGCCAAATTAGAAGTTGGGTAATCTTTCACAAACTTCGTTAAGTCTTCTATTTTACGAGGATTACGATCTACGAATCCATAGCTAATTGCCTTTTGAAAACGTGCATATTCTACATCAGCTTTATTTGCCTCAATAACTTTATTATAAGCCTCCATCGCAGGCCAATACTTCCCAGTAACAAAATTACAATCTCCTTGTCTTAGATAGGCATCTAGACGACGCGCCTCATCTTTAGGATTTTCATCTGTGTATTTTTTAAAATAATCCGCTGCTGTAGCATAGTCTTTCAATTTGAAGTATGAATACGCTAGATTATAATACAAATTATTACGTTCAGACAATCCCTTAGACGCTGTATTTTGATCAAATGCTTTGAACTGAGTGATAGACTCGTTAAAGTCATTTAAGTAAAACAATGTCTCTCCCTTCCAATATTGAGCCTTTGCAGTATATTTTAAATTTTGCTTCTCTGCTAGAGATTTATCAAAAAGACTTAATGCTTCCTTATAATTCCCTTCATTGAACAATTCTTGACCACGCAAGAATGTCACTTGTTGATACACCTCTTTATTTCCTACAGAACGATTCTTTTCTAATAGAACTAAAGCCTCTTTATAGTTTTTAGAAGAAACATACGAGTCGATTAAAAGCCCTTCTATCTCTCCGCGATAAGACGAATTAGGATATTTACTAATATAAGCATTTAATACAGCAGGTGTACTCTCATAAGCATTCCCAATATCATAACTAAGTTTTGCATAGTTTAAGAAAGCGTCTTCTTGGATACCTGCGTCAAAACGCATTTCAGAAGCATTCTTAAATGCATTTAGAGCTTGCGTTTTTTTATGTGTTTGCAGATAACTTTCTCCTAAATGGTAATATGCATTCTGCGCAATACCATTATCTCCACTGATAATTTTATTAAACTGCTCAATAGCCTTAGGATAATCTTTTGATTTATAATAAGTGTACCCTAATTGGTAAAAGTCAGTATTACTCCACTTTCCTCCTTTACCTTGATAAGCTAATAAATGAGGTAGCGCTTTATCATATTGCTTTAAGTTAAAATAACTCTCCCCAACTATTTTAGACAACTCTGATTTCTCTTCAGGAGTCGCTTTTGTCATTTGAGAAGTTCCTTGTTCTATAGCCGTTTGAAAGTTTCCTGTCTTAAAGCTCATGTCTGCTTGATAGTACCCCATCTTCTCTTGGTAAGAAGACTTAGTTTCTACTTTGTCAAACAATTTTTTTGCATCGTCAAAATTATCTGAGTCATAAGCAATATATCCTAAATAATATGTTGCTTGCTCCCCCCATTCTCCACGAGTATTTACTTTCTTTAAATAGCGTTCTGCTTCTTTTTTATTCTTTGTATAGAAGTAACTATATCCCTTCTGAAAGTTAAAACGATCTAACTTCTTCTCATTAGTAATTGCGTTTTCTTTCACTTTTACAGCGTACTGCAGGGCTTTAGGAAAATCTCCTTTGCTGAAATAATAATCTGTAACCTCTACATAAGCCTGATTTTGTTTAGAACTAGTAGGATATTTCTTCACAAACTCATCTATCTTATCTTCGGCTCCTTCTTGATTCAATTTAATGGCGCAATACGCGATATAATAAGCACAATCAGCCTCCACCTCAGTATTCTCACCTACATGAGCCTGTTTTACTTTTGTGAATAATAATTGCGCTGCTAAATATTGCTCTTCATTATACAATGCTACAGCATGATTATAATCAGCCAATCTCTCTACATAAGCAGCTGATTGTTGAGCACTTGCAGTTATACTCCCCAGTGCAAGAGTTAATAAAGTTAACCTATTATTTTTGTGCATTTCCATTCAGATTTATATAACGTCAAATATATCATTTTATACTCTTTTAAACTTATTTTTCAGCAATATATTGCCCTAATTGTTATCAAAAATATATTTAAATTGAAATTACACCTCTTCCACAGCAATAAAAAAACATGATAATTTATATCTTTTTGAGATTTAATAAATCGCATTTCACAAGAAAACAGCAAAAAACACAATAAAGAAACACTCCTTGATACAAAAAATCCCAATTCAAAAGAATTGGGATCATATAAAAAAAGTCTTTATCACAAATAAGAGGATAACAATCCTAAGATAATAGGAGCTAATACAGCAGTAAAAATTCCATTAAAAATCATCCCCACACTAGCGAAGGCTCCATACTTATTACTCACCTCCATTGCCTTCATCGTACCCATTGCATGAGAAGAAGTCCCCATAGCTATTCCTTGTGACATTGGATTACTTATACGGGTAAGGTTAAGCACCTTAAATCCCACCATACTACCAAATATCCCCGCTATCATAACAGCAGCGGCAGTTACAGACGGAATACCATTAACTGACTTAGATATCTCTAAGGCTATAGGTGTACTAACTGACTTAGGAGCTAGTGATAAAATAATCTCTTGATCTGCGCCTGTCATCTTAGCTAGTATCACTACTGACACTACCCCTACAACACATCCTATTAATTGACTAATTAAAATAGGAAACAACTGTTTTTTAATTTTTTCCCACTGTACATATAAAGGAACTGCTAACGCTACAATAGAGGGCTTTAAAAAGAAATCAATATACTTACCTGCCTCTTCATAATTTTGATAAGGGATTTTTAAAAAATATAAATACCCCATCAAGACAACCATAGACAAGATAATAGGATTAAATATAATCCATTTTTTCTTTTCACTCAAAGCTATTCCTAAAGCATATAAAGCTAAAGTTAGGAATAATAAAAATGTTGGATTGGCTAAAAAATTCATTTCTTTCTTCTTAATAATTGATGAGTAAATCCAGTTACAAAAATCACTATCACTGTACTTACCAGTGTAGCCACAACAATAGGTACAATCGACTGACTAAGAATTCCGAAATAGTTCAACATAGCCACACAAGGTGGAACAAAGAATATCCCCATGTTTTTAATTAAGAAGTTAGTAATACCACCTATTGATTCTACTTTTACCCACCTCAGTTTTAACATTGTCCATAATGTGATTAAACCGATGATACTTGATGGTAATTTTAATCCTGTGAGATACACCACTAACTCTCCAAAGGCTAGACAACCTATCACGATTGCTACCTGCTTAATTAAATTCATTTTGTTTAAATATTTATCACAAAATTACTAAATACAATCCCCACCAAAGAAACAAAACAGATAAATATAAATTATTTAACAACTACACACCTAACCTACAGACATCACTTCAACAATAAACAAGAAGCAATCACTTAGCTTTTTGGTAACTTTTACTTAATCTTATATTCAAAAAATTAGAGCAACTTTGTCATGTAAACAAAAAGAAAAATATGTAAATAAAATATAGATTAAATTGGTTAGTTAGAACAAAAGGAGAGATCTACAGCAGATCTCTCCTTTTGATTTAACTACTTACTACATCAGTTTATTTTACATTATTTACACTCCACAATAAGACCTCAATCTATTTTTTTCTTAAAAACAACATCCGATATAGATATTTTCAGCTCAACTATACTTTATTATTGTTTATCTTAGTATTTTTACCACAAAATACACGATTATTATGTCTAAAACAGTTTTATCCCTACAAGGAGTTGATATCTACCAGAACAAGCATAAAGTACTTTCTAATGTTAACTTAGAAGTAAATAAGGGAGAATTTTTATATATAATCGGAAAGACAGGTGCAGGTAAAAGTAGCTTTATGAAAACGCTGTATGCAGACCTTCCTTTAGAAGTAGGCGAAGGTTCTATCGTAGACTACGACTTGAAGACCTTAAAAGAAAAAGATATTCCATACCTGAGAAGATCATTAGGTATCGTATTCCAAGACTTTAAACTACTTCCTGACAGAACAGTCTATGGAAACCTACACTTTGCTTTAAAAGCAACTGGTTGGTCAGAAAAAGAAGCGATGGATAGAAAAATACACGAAGTATTAGACAATGTAAATATGCTAGCACATATCGAAAAAATGCCTCACCAACTATCAGGAGGGGAACAACAGCGTATCGCTATAGCTAGAGCATTGCTAAATGATCCTGATCTAATCCTAGCTGATGAACCAACAGGTAACTTAGACCCTCAGACTAGTGCTGAAGTAATGGAACTTCTACTTAAAATTAATAAGAATGGTAGAACCATTATCATGGTAACACATGATTATGCATTGCTATTAAAATTCCCTGCTAAAACATTAAAATGTGACGATGGCACCATATTCGAAGTAGTACACAGAACATCACAAAATTAATATACAAAAAGACTATCATTGCTGATAGTCTTTTTGTTTTATCCTAACTCAATCTACTCCATTTAAATCAAAAGTAAAAGACAAGTCACTACTATTTTTTATTCAACTGAAGAATAAGATCACTATACGATACCGCAACTAAATCCTCTTTAGTCAACTCCATTAGATTAAAAAAATAATCACATTGTTGCTTTAAATCAACACCCTCTTCTACTGCGATATTACAAGCTTCTACTTCCACAAAACACCCCAATCCATCCACTTGATCCAAGTGAATACTAACGTTCTTATACTTTAAGACCTTACGCACTTTAGATACCTTTACTTTTATACCAAACTGCAATTCTAATATTGCACCTAACGCAGCATCTTTCTCATGTTTATAATAAATAACATCTGAACTCTTCGCTTCCTCCCCATTTACACGATTATAATAAATCAAAGAACTATACTCATCATACTCACGAAGCTTCACTCTTCCAATAGGGACGTTATAATAAGTATCCACTTGCTTATATACCCCATCTAGAATGAGCTCTACTCCTTTTAATTTATCTTCTATGCTATCTAAGTCAGCTACACGTACTTTAAATTCCACATTCTGTAATTCCATCTATCTCTTTTTTAGGTTATAGCAAATATAACCGATTAAAATAAAAAAGCCTCACTGCATACAGTAAGGCTTTTAAATATATTAAGTAAGATAAATCAGATTTGACAAACGTTTATTATTTTACTTTATTAACGATAGCTGCGAAAGCTTCTGGGTGATTCATAGCTAAATCTGCAAGAACTTTACGGTTCAATTCGATATTGTTAGCTTTTAATTTACCCATGAATTGAGAATAGCTCATTCCGTGTAATCTAGCACCAGCGTTGATACGCATGATCCATAATGAACGGAAGTTTCTTTTCTTTTGTTTTCTATCACGGTAAGCATATACCATTGCTTTTTCTACCGCGTTTTTAGCTACTGTCCAAACGTTTTTACGTCTTCCAAAGAATCCTTTGGCTTGCTTCAAAATTCTTTTTCTTCTTGCTCTTGAAGCTACTGAGTTTACTGATCTTGCCATTTCTTAAAAATGTGTTTTTTGTAGTGGGCGGTTATGTTTCAAACACTTCTAAACTTTCATTTGCTCCACTCCAGGGTTATTAAATAATTTTAACCGAAATTAAGATTAGATTAATCTTAATTGATCTTTGATACTGTTTGTATCTGCTTTAGACACTAATCCAGAGTGTGTTAAAGCTAATTTACGCTTTTTAGATTTTTTAGTCAAAATGTGACTTTTGAAAGCGTGTTTTCTTTTGATTTTTCCAGAACCAGTCAACTTGAAACGTTTCTTAGCACTAGATTTAGTTTTCATTTTAGGCATTATTTCCTAGGTATTAATGATTATCTTACTTAACTATCTTAATATACTTAAATACTATTTTTTCTTTTTAGGTGCGATAAACATAGTCATACGTTTACCCTCTAAAACTGGCATAGTTTCCACTTTCCCGAATTCCTCAAGATCTTGAGCTAATCTTAATAATAAGATTTGTCCTTGATCTTTATAAATAATCGAACGTCCTTTAAAGAATACAAACGCTTTAAGCTTAGAACCCTCTTTCAAGAATTTCATTGCATTCTTCTTTTTGAACTCATAATCGTGCTCATCTGTTTGAGGACCGAAACGAATCTCTTTTACAGTGATTTGAGTCGATTTAGCCTTTAGCATTTTTTCACGCTTCTTCTGTTCGTAAAGGAATTTGTTGTAATCAGTAATTTTACAAACAGGAGGTTCAGCATTTGGTGAAATCTCAACTAAATCCAATTCTAACTCCTCTGCTAAACGCATTGCGTCAGCAAGTTTATATACACCTGTTTCGACGTTGTCTCCTACAAGACGAACTTCAGGAACGCGGATGGCATTATTAATTCTATGCGCATCTTTCTTTTCTTCGCGAGGATTTCTTCCTCTGTTTTGTCTTATTGCTATGGCTATAAAATTTTATGTGCTTGTTCACCAAGCGTTATACTATTTTTACTCTCCAAATTGTTTAATAGAACTATTTACCTCTTCTTGTACTTGAGTGATAAAATCTTCTATCTTCATTGTCTGATTAGATTTACCAGAATCACCGTGTCTTCTTACAGAAATCGTACCGTTTTTCTCTTCATCTTCTCCTACAATTAACATGTAAGGGAATTTTTGTACTTCAGCTTCTCTAATCTTTTTACCGATAGTCTCATTACGGTTATCTACCAGCGCGCGAATTTCGCTATTTTCTAGCAAATTTAAAACTTTTTCGGCATATTTTTCATATTTCTCACTCAAAGACAGGATTATAGCCTGCTCTGGCATTAACCATAGTGGAAAATTACCTCCTGTATGCTCTAAAAGTATCGCTATAAAACGCTCCATAGAACCAAATGGTGCTCTGTGGATCATCACTGGACGATGCAACTCATTATCTGATCCTTTATAACTTAACTCAAATCGCTCTGGTAAGTTATAGTCTACCTGAATGGTACCTAACTGCCAGCTTCTACCTAATGCATCTTTTACCATAAAGTCTAATTTAGGACCATAGAAAGCAGCTTCTCCACTCTCGATCACATAATTAAGTCCTTTATCTTTAGCTGCATTGATAATAGCATTCTCAGCTTTTTCCCAATTCTCTACACTACCAATATACTTATCAGGGTTACTTAAATCACGTACTGATACTTGTGCTGTAAAGTTCTCAAATCCTAACGACCCGAATACATATAACACTAAATCAATTACTTTTTTAAACTCTTCATCTAATTGTTCTGGTGTACAGAAAATATGTGCATCATCTTGAGTAAACCCTCTTACACGAGTTAATCCGTGTAATTCTCCTGATTGCTCATAACGATACACTGTTCCAAACTCAGCAAAACGCTTAGGTAAATCTTTATAAGACCATGGTTTTGCATTATAAATCTCACAGTGATGAGGACAGTTCATCGGTTTTAATAAGAACTCTTCTCCCTCTACTGGAGTATGAATCGGTTGGAAACTATCTGCTCCATATTTTGCATAGTGCCCAGAAGTAACATATAATTCTTTTTGTCCAATATGAGGAGTAACTACTTGCTCATATCCAGCTTTCTTCTGTGCTTTACGCAAGAACTGCTCTAATCTATCTCTTAACGCAGCACCTTTTGGCAACCATAATGGTAACCCTTGTCCTACTTTTTGAGAGAATGTAAACAATTCTAATTCTTTACCTAATTTACGGTGATCACGTTTTTTAGCTTCTTCTAATAAAGCTAAATACTCAGTTAAATCCTTTTGTTTAGGGAATGAAATACCATAAACACGAGTTAACTGTTTATTCTTCTCATCTCCTCTCCAGTATGCACCAGCAATAGATAATACCTTAAATGCCTTAATAATTCCTGTATTAGGAATATGACCTCCACGACATAAGTCTGTAAAAGTGTCATGATCACAGAAAGTAATCGTACCATCAGCTAGGTTCTCTATTAACTCAACTTTATAAGGGTTTTCTTCTTTTTTATAAAACTCTAAAGCTTCAGCCTTAGTAGCAGAACGCATAGTAAAATCATGCTTTCCACGTGCTATCTCTAAAACCTTATCCTCTATTTTCTTAAAGTCACCATCTGTTACTTTATAATCCATGAAATCTACGTCATAATAGAATCCATTAGCGATAGCTGGACCTATTGTTAACTTGATTCCAGGGTATAGATCTTGTAAAGCTTGCGCCATTACGTGTGAAGTAGAGTGCCAAAAAGCTTTTTTCCCTTCATCATCATTCCATGAATATAAAACTAGACTACCATCCGTGGTCATAGGTGTCGTGGTTTCGATGGTGGTACCATTGAAGTTTGCAGAAATAATATTTCTAGCTAAACCTTCGCTTATACTTTTTGCAACATCGAAAGGAGTTACGCCCGAAGCAAACTCTTTCACTGAACCGTCTGGTAATGTAATTTTTATCATAATAATTTTAAAAAATAAAATGCAAATATACAGGTTTTACCATAGAATCGCAACATTTAGCACTGCTTAACTCATTTTTTTTAACAGTAAAATAATAAAGTGCATCTAATACTTACCTCATTAAAAAAAGAATACTTTATCAATCTCATTATTTCGGCGCTACTCTTAATACCTTTAAGCAAAAACAATCACTCATCTTAGCTATCTATAAAGCAGACTAAAGTTCCTTCTTCCCTATCTAAAACATTTGTTTAGATTGACATCAATCCTACTAACGCCAATCTTGACACACATCTTCCTCCTCTTATTTAAAAATTGACCATCAAGATTTATATCCATCTCAAATAATATACGCTTTTTTTCATTCATTACCAACTCAAAATAAATTAGTTACAAAAACACACTTCAAAAAACTTGTTTTTTTCCTTCAAAACGCTTGCAAACATCAGACTTTGCAGTATATTTGCACTTGCAATACGGAAGTAATGTAGACCACTGGAGAAATGGCAGAGTGGTCGAATGCGGCGGTCTTGAAAACCGTTGA
>NZ_JBBPHJ010000034.1:0-29970 GCF_038039665.1 Myroides sp. C4067 | reverse complement strand
ATCAGACAATCGACTTAGATAAACTAGTTAAGGCCAATGAAACAGTAACTACGCTTGTGGCTGGTGCTGATGGTACCTATACCTATAAGTCAGAGGATGGGACAGAGACAATTATAAATATACCTAATTCTGTAATCACTCAATTTGAAACTATTATCAAAGATGAAACAGTTAAAAATGAAATTACAAAATTGTTGGGTAATAGTGGAGGAAATGTTTTTTACGATGGAACCAATTTAGAATATAAAGATGCTAATGGAGATAAAAAGGAAGTAAATCTTACCGATCTAATCAAAACCAATGAAACAGTTACAAAACTGGTGGATAATAATGATGGTACTTTTACATATTATAATGAAAAAGAAATTGATCAGTCAGGAGCCCCTAAACCTAATACAGGATTAAGTTTTAAAGTTCCAAGTTTAGATGCTCCTGTACTTGCTAGTTTTATAACTTCAGGTACTTATACAGAAAAAAGCTATAATTATGATACAATGACAGCCTCTTCTACAGCAGGTATATTTATGAATACAAATGCAGTTCAAGGAGAACTATTTAGATCTACATTTAAAACAAATTCAAATCCAGCAAATACAAAATACTTGCAAGTTATGTTTGAAGTTGATTCAGGTATTACAACAATAGGGGGGTATATTGGAAACAATGAAGTTTATGCAAAAGTAGAATTTAGAGTATTAGTTAACAATAAGGAAGTTAAGCGTTTTGTAGATAAATTTTATAGATATGGAGGGTATAATTTTGGTTTAAACCAGGCTTATGATTCATATGTTGGAATGGTTTCTTTAGCAGATGTACCTAATTTATCAGAATCTAATACAGTGACAATAACAGTTCGACCAGCAAGTAGTACATTTCATAAAAATGTAGGTACTAATGACGGTTCCATTAAAGCAGGTGCAAATAAGGCTGTTACTTATAAAGCTACAGGAGTTGTTGTTCAAGTTTTTGAAAAATAGAGAAAGTCATGAGAAAAATACATTTATATATAATCTGTTTTTCTTTGTGGAACTTTGCTGTGTTTGGGCAGGAATCTGTAGAAGAAAAATTTATCAATCAAGGAGAGTTGATTGTATTGGAAGGAGGAACCTTAAGTATAGGTTATAATTTTGAGAATAGTATTTCTGGAAATTTCGAAAATAAAGGAGAGGTTTATTATTATGATCATTTTAAAAATGACAATCTTTTTTATCCAGGTACTTTATCAAAAAAGGCAAAAGTATATTTTCATCCCAAGAAAGAATTAATAAGACAAGAAATTTTAGGACAAAGTGTTAGTGAATTTCATAATGTAGAATTTAGAACTGATAATTCTAACCAAAGTTTTTTACTTGGTAATGAAATTAGTGTTAAAGGAGAATCCAATTTTATTTCAGGAATCATAAAGGTTTCTGAGCAAGAAGGCATGTTTACTTTTTTGTCTAATTCTAAATCAATAGGCGCCTCAGATAAAAGCCATGTAGAAGGGTATGTAGAAAAACAAGGTAAGGATTCCTTTATCTACCCAATTGGGGATAGTGGCTATTATCGTCCAGCAAAATTATCTGCATCTTCTAGTGAAAAAGATTTATATATGAGTAGATATGTCTATTCAGAGGAAGATTTTTTCTTAGATAAGTCTAGTAAATCGGGAGTTATAGAGGATTTGAATACAAAAGAGTATTGGGAAATAAAACGCTCAGACTCTAGTTCAGGTAATGTATTATTAACACTAAGTTGGGATGATCGAACCACTCCATCAGAATTGTTGACAAACCCAGAGAAAGAATTACACATTGTACGTTGGGATCCTAAGCAACAGCTTTGGGTAGATGAAGGAGGAGTAGTTGATCTATCAAATAAAGAGATAACAACAATTTCAGGTTTAACAGGTTATGGGTATTTTACTCTAGCAAGGGTAAAAACAGACTTACTCTTAGAAGGAGATTTAGTTATCTATAATCTAGTATCTCCTGATGGAGATGGAAAGAATGATTATTTTATCATTGATAATATTAATCGTTATCCTAATAATACAGTAGAGATTTACAATCGATGGGGAGTTAAGGTATATGAGACGTCAAATTATAATAGTTCAGATAATGTATTTAGAGGTTATTCAGATGGACGTGTAACAGTGGAGAAGTCAGATAAATTACCTTCAGGAACCTATTTTTATATAGTTACTTATGAGTATAAAGATACTCAAGGCTCTCGTATGATTAAAAAATCAGGGTATTTACATTTAGAAATGGACTAAAGTTAGAATTATGGAATTGAAAAAGAGAATTATATTACTTGGGATGAGCCTACTAGGGGTAGGCTTAATCCCTTCCCTTTACGCTCAACAAGATCCACAGTATACCCAGTATATGTATAATACTAATATGATCAACCCTGCTTATGCAGGGAGTCGTGGAACACTGAATGTGTTAGGGATGTATAGAACACAATGGGTAGGACTAGATGGAGCACCTAAGACAGCGAATGTGTCTGTATCTACCCCTCTTGGAGAAAGTGGGTTAGGATTAGGAGTGAACTTTACCAATGACCGCATTGGAGCAATGGATGAGAATAATATCTCTATAGATTTAGCTTATGCAATAGACTTAAATGAGAATTACAAATTAGCATTCGGTTTGAAAGGAACAGCTAATTTATTAAGTGTTGATTATACAAAGCTTAATATCCATAACCCAACAGATCCTGTGAGTCAAGAGAATATTAATAATAAGTTTAATCCTAATATTGGAGCAGGACTTTATATGTATTCGGATAAAGCTTATGTAGGGTTATCAGTTCCGAACTTCTTAACTACGGATCGCTATGATGATAATGATATCACGACGATGCGTCAGAAGATGCACTTCTATTTAATGGGAGGGTATGTATTTGATTTAAGTCAAGATATTTTATTTAAACCAGCCGCTTTAGTTAAGGCAGTAAGTGGAGCACCATTACAGGTCGATTTAACAGCTAACTTTTTGTTCTATGACAAGTTTACATTAGGAGGAGCTTATCGATGGGATGCTTCAGTGAGCGCCTTGGCAGGATTCCAGGTCAATGAAAATCTATTTGTAGGATATTCTTATGATTTTGATACTACAACGCTTCGTCACTATAATTCAGGTTCACATGAGATATTCTTAAGATTTGAATTATTTAACCGTCGTAGTACAATTAATGCACCACGATTCTTTTAGTTATTAATTAATAATTAAGAAAAACATGAAAAGACAACTATTAAAAATAAGCTTGTTAGGTCTATTACTTTTGGCAGGAGTGAGTACTCAAGCTCAGAGAGTAGCAGAGAAGAAAGCTGATAAAGAGTATCAGGCTCAAGCATATATAGATGCAATAAGAATATATGAGCGAATTGTTAATAAAGGAAAAGCCAATGCAGATGTATTAAGAAAATTAGGTGATGCTTACTATTTTAATGGAAAGTTACCTGAGGCTAATAAGTGGTATGAGACACTATTCGATGGAGAGTATGACGATAAAGGAAAAGAGCCAATTCCATCAGAATATTACTATCGCTATGCACAGACTTTAAAATCAATTGAGAACTATGATAAATCTAGAGAGATGATGGAGAAGTTCTCTTCTTTGGAAAGTAATGATTCTAGAGTTAGGTTATTTAAGTCAAACAAGGACTACTTACAAGAAATTGAGAAAAAAGAATCTACCTATGATATAAAACCTATAAATATTAATAGTGTTTATTCAGATTATGGTGCTACAATCTTTGATAATCAACTTGTTTTTACATCAGCTAGAAACTCACAAATAACAAAGTCTATTCATGAGTGGACCAATGAAAGTTTTACTGCATTGTATAAGGCAAGTATTAATAAAGATGATTCTTTATCAGAACCTTCTCTTTTTTCAAAAGAAATTACTTCTTTAGTAAATGATGCTACTGCTATTTTTACTAAAGACGGAAATACGATGTACTTTACACGTAATAATTCTACTTTAAAAGGGAAGAGGAAAAATAATAAGAATAAATCATCATTACTTAAAATCTATAAAAGTTCTAAAAATAAAAAAGGTAAATGGAGTAAAGCCTTGGAGCTACCTTTTAATTCGGATAACTTTAATACAGCTCATCCTAGTTTAACCCCTGATGGTAAATGGCTTTATTTCTCTTCTGATAGAGAAGGGACTTTGGGGCAATCCGATATTTTTAGGGTACAAATATATTCTGATGGAAATTATGGGCAAGTTGAAAACTTAGGAAGTGTTATTAATACTGCTGGTCGAGAAACTTTTCCATTTATCTCTAGAGATAATTATCTGTTTTTTGCCTCAGATGGACACCCAGGGCTTGGGGGATTAGACATTTTTGTTTCAAAAATAAATGAAGATGGAAGTTTAAGTCAAGTAGTTAATATGGGGACACCTATAAATAGTCCATTTGATGATTTTAGTTTTTATCTAAATGATGTATCAGATAGTGGTTTTATAAGCTCTAATAGACCAGGTCTGAATGAAGGAGACAATATTTATTGTTTTAAAGTTAGTCAGTGTAATACCTTAGTTGATGGTATTGTCTATGATATTCAAACTAAAGAACTTATAAAGGATGCAAAAGTAACTTTGCTTGACAATTCTAATAATACCATTAAAGTTATTGTTACAGATTCTAAAGGAAGTTATTTATTTAATGATTTGGACTGCAAAAAACAATATACTATTGTTGCAGAGAGACAGGGATATAATAAAGTACAAGAGTCATTTGATATAACTGGTAAAGAAAGCTATAAGAGTTTAAAAATTGGATTGACTAAAGTAAAAGAATCTGTTGATGTAAATGATGATTTGTTTAAGAAGTTAAAACTCAATACTATCTATTTTGATTTTGACAAATCCTCTATTAGACCAGACGCTGCTAAAGAGCTAAGTAAAGTTGTAGAGATTTTGCAAAAGTATCCAACTATGAAAATAGATGTTCGTTCCCATACAGATAGTAGAGGAAATGATAATTACAATTATCAATTATCAGACAGAAGAGCAAAATCAACTATACAATGGATTATTAAGCAGGGAATTGCTTCTGATAGAGTGAAGGGAAGAGGCTATGGCGAAACAGAATTGCACAATAAATGTAGCAATGGAGTTAAATGTAGTAAAGAACAACATCAATTAAATAGACGTAGTGAGTTTATTATTTTAAGTCTATAGAAGGGGAGACTTATTATGATGATTACTATTATTTAGTATAGAAGTGTTTGTTTGTTTTTAAAGGATCCTAATATTTTAGGATCCTTTTACTAAGAAGTATTGGATGTTTAAAAAATGTTTTTTAATAATTAAATAGAAGTAAATATGAAAAAAAGAGCTATTGTTTTTTGTATATTTTTAATTGGAGTAGGGATGAATGCTCAATTAAAAGAACGTATTTCCACTCCAGAATTATCTAAAAAAGTTGGAAGTACACCGATAAAGCAAGGAAATTGGATTGTAGGAGGAGCTATTGGTTCTACTGGCTATAGTTTCGAAGAAGAAAGTTTTAATATTAATATAGTACCTAGGGCAGGATATTTTATCTCAAAAGGAGTAGCCTTAGGAATGGAAATAGGAGCAGGTTTACAAACAGTAAAAGCAGGAGATAATATTTGGAATTATAAAGTAATGCCTTTTGTACGTTATTATTTTCCAGAGGGAGCTAGTGATACAGGTCGTTTTTTTGGACAAGGAGCTTTAGGTATTTCAGGAGCTGAAGTTGGCAAGAAAAGTGATACTTCTTTTGCATTTAATATCAATGCAGGATATTCTCATTTTGTATCATATAATGTTGCTTTGGAAGCGATTGTTGGTTATAATTATAGTAAATCTAATCAATCTAATGCTTCTGCTCATAACGGATTAGGGGTATCGATTGGTTTTCAAATATTTTTAGGGAAGTAAGATAAAGAGAGAAATTAAATATTGTTAAATATGATTTCGTTGGTTTTTTAAGTTGTGATAAGTAATATTTGTTACAATGATTATTTTAGGAATTTTGTAGTAGAGCCAGTTAGAAAACTAACTGGCTTTTTTAGTTGTTACCATCAAGTAGTATTATTAGCTACTTTGCTAATGCGTTTATTTTATTGTTTTTTGTTTAAATATTATAATAGTTTAATATAATGGGTGAAAAATAGTTTAAAATTTAAAATTAATCAATATTTATTATTTATGTTTTTTTAATTAATAAAAATTAACAATTATTATCGTTTAAATATGTGTATTGAGTGATTATACAATTGTTTTTTAAGTGTTTTTGTATTGTAATATTTATTGTTTATTTTATTTATTGTATTAATTTAGAAGTGAAATAATCGCCTGTTTTTTGTTTGTTTATAGGTGTTTGTGTTGTTTATAGGTTTGTTTTGTTTGTTGTGATTTTTAGATATATTTTAAAGTATATCATTTGTTACAAAGTAAGTTTTATAATAAGAATGTTTATTTTATCAGTTTTAAAATATGGTCGATTTTTTATTACATCGTTTTAATAATATTCTAGTTGTTATCTCATTAGAGGTAAATAAGACTATTGTTCTATTAAAGGCAAACACTAACTTTAATTTAATAAGTTTAAGCGTTGTGGAGATAAGGTATTGGAAGTATTACTTATTTGGAGCATTAATATTTTGGACATTCATATTCTTTTCCATCTTTATATGTAGGGTTGAAAAAAAGACAATAATTGGTTTAAGGTTTAATCAGATTGCATTTGTTTTAAACTTAATTATCAATACAGAGTTAGTAGATACTTACCAAGTATCAGAAACCGATCAAATATCCCCCGAGACACGATTGCGTTTAATAGAACTGATTAATTTATTTGAAAAAGAACATAGATATAAAGATCCTTGTATTTCATTAACATCCCTTGCATCAGAATTTGGTACCAATCGAAGTTATTTATCAGCTATATTAAGAGAGCGAAATAATGAAAACTTTAATTCATATTTAAATACACTTCGAGTAGAATATGTTATTACTCTTTTAAACCATGAGACAGAATTAAAATTATGTAAGATCGCATATATTTCTGCACTAGCAGGTTTTTCATCTCATAGTCAATTTTCAACTGTTTTTAAAAGAGTGAAAGGAGTTACTTTTTCAAAGTATCTCAAAGAAATTTAGAGTTTTTAGGATTCGTCAATTTGGTAGTGATTTGTGAAATCTATAAAAGTGAACCTACTGTTTTTGTTATTTACAAAAGTGTGTTTTTTTGTGAATAATTAAAATATTAAGCTTTTTTTTTGATGATAGTTTTTGAAAATAGTTTTCAATTTGTATAAACTTTAAAACTATAGTTATGAAAAAAAGATTACTTACAGTAGCACTTTTTGTTGGAGGATTAACAGGTGCTTATAGTCAAGTAGGTGTTGGAACTTCTGCGCCTATATCATCATCTCAACTGGAGATAAAAGCAATAGATAAAGGGGTTTTGATTCCACGTATAGAACTTACCTCATTAACTAGTTTTAGCCCAATAAAAGGAACTGAAGCAGAAAGTTTATTAATTTATAATACTGCTTTAGTTGGGACAGGTAATACCGCTATAGTTCCTGGCTTTTATTATTGGGTTTCAGAAGTAGTGGGGGCTAACCCTGTAGCAGCTCATTGGGAACGTATCGTAAATCAGAACCAATTAGACATAGCAATTGGTAATATTGCAAATTTTCAGACAAGTTTAGATAAAGTAATAGCACTTTTAAAGACTGCTTTTCCTGCAAATAATTTGACAGATCTTACTAAAACTGGAGATACTTATGGAGGAGGAATGGTTTTTACACCTGGAATCAATCCAATAGTTGAGTATATTTACTTTGACGGAAGTAATTATGTCAAAAAAAATATTACTAATGATATAATTAGTCTTATAAATGGTGTAGAACCTAAGACTTTATTAGTAAAGACAACAGATAATAAAAAACAATACTATATATCAGAGACTTATCTGATTGCAAATAATAATACAGAACCTACTCAAGCAGTAATAGATGGTTGGACAACTTTACCATTAGGGGTCTATCAAGTAGATATAATGGGAGGGGTAGTAAATAATATTAAAGAAATTATTAAATCTCCTATTAATATAACAGAAGGGACAAACACATTTACTACTGTCGAAGAGTATATTCAACATATTGCATCTTTGATTGATGGAAATGTTATTTACAAGAATATTGGTACACAAGCAGATCCTGATTGGGAGTTTCAGTATTGGGATGGAACAATTTATAAGACTATTAACTTAGGAAGTTTAATTAGTGCATCAGAATCAAAAACAAGTATAGTTCAATCTACCGATAAGGCCAAACAATATTATATATCTGAAGTTTATCTAGGTGCTAATAATAATCAAGTACCGACTCAACAAGCTATTGATGCATGGACAAGTGCAAATTTACCTATGGGGGTTTATTACATTGATATACCTAATGGAGTTGTTCATAATTTTAATACAATTGTAAATAGTGCAGTAACAGTAAATGGGAATAATTACACTACACTTGAAAAATATATTGAAGAGGTGTCAAAAAATTTGCAAGAGGGAAGTACAAAGATTATTTATGACACTATAACAAACGATGTGGTTTTCCAAACTTGGAATAGTACGACTAAACAATGGGAAACAGTAGATAATACTAAGTTTAAGACAATAGTAAAGGCTAGCGAAACTCAAACAGTAATTGGCAAAAGTATAAATAATGTAGCATATGCTCCTGTTTTAGTAGATAGTAAGTCAGCAGAAAAGATAGTCTATGAGTATATTACAGAGAACACTCAAGTTAAGAACTATATCGATATGACAGCTGATGTTAAATGGTCTATTGAGAATAATACAGAAGTTCAAAATGCAATTTCTAATATTTTAAGTGCAGGTGGGAATGTCTATTTTACACGTACTGAGATTGTCGCAGGAACACCGAGTGGTCAATTGGCTATTCCCGCATTTTCTTTTTATACTATTAATGAGACTACTAAAGTTAGAGAAATTGTAGACATTTCCTCAGCAGTAGTATATGCAATTACTAATGCTACTATTGAACAAAAGCAAGAAATAAAAAATCAACTAGGTGATACTTACAGTAATACTGTTATTGTAAATACTGGAGATACCTGGATTGATGGAGGTAAAATATATAAGGGCATATATTCAGCTACAGTAGCTAAAGGTACTGCAGATGTATCAGCTATTACATTAAATGTTCCTTTAGGAAAAACAGTAGGGAATGTAGTGGAAATTAAGCTTTTAAATGCTGCAACTAATCAAATTATCAATACAGCAACAACAGATGTTTTGGTATCAGGAAACACTTTGACTTTTAAAATAGGAGTAGGGAATTGGTATGCACTTTTACCAGAGGTAATTGCAGCTGATTTCGCTATAAAAGTAGTTACAGACTACTCTGTAAAATAAAGTAATCTACTATTGATTCAAGCACTAAATAAGTATCTATATAAAGTGCGAAAGGAAATTATTTAAAATTTAGTAGTATGAAAAGTAAATATCTAGTAATTATTGTATTCTGTGCTCTTAATGTATTTACATTAAAGGCACAGAATGGTATTGGGACATCAAAACCTAATGGCTCTGCTCAATTAGAAGTAGTAGCAACAAATAAGGGGATTTTATTACCCAGAATAGCATTAAGCTCAGTAACACAGCAATTACAAACAAATATTGCTAATGCTAATTCTTTGATGATATATAATACTTCTAATGTTGTGTTACAGGGATTAAGTCCAGGGTATTATTATTGGCATGAGGATAGTAGTAATCAATCAAACAGTAAATGGATAAGAATAATTACAGCTGATGACAAACTTGTAAAAGCAAAGTTCTTTTATATGCCTTCTATTGTTATTAATACTTCAGTACTCGGTCAATTTAAGCGAAATCTTCACGCTGAATATATCGCTCAATTTACAGGGAAAACATTTGTAATGGATTCAAATGGAGGCACTGTTAATTCTAATTTATTAAGCCCGAAATTTATAAAAAGTTCGGGAGGTACTCCTGAGACTACTGCTCCAAATGAGATTCCTAATATGTCCTTACCTACTGATCTTTGGTACTATATAACAGATTATGATACTTCTGCCTTAGAAGGTTTAAGTATTGATCAAAATGGAGTATTAACTTATACAGTAAAAGGTACAGGAACGGATTACTCTTTTGTTAATGTTGTTTTTGTAATTAAATAGTTGTTTAATATTTAAATAGAGAATATGAAAGATAATTACAAAATATATAGAAGTGTATTGTTGATTTTATTCTTGTTTATAAAAGTTAGTGTATTAGCACAAATGACTAATTCTTCAGGCGTAAAGATTAGACCAACAAGCTCTACAAGTAATAGGTCAGTCTCAGGAAGTGAGTATATTTCTCCAGAAGAGAGAGCAAACGCTTATGATACAAAAGAAACTACTTTTACGCAGGTTAAATCAACTACTCTTGTAGGTAGTGTTTCACCTATATTGACTTTAATACATAGCGAGCTCATTGATGGAAGTAAAAATGTTTATTACATTAAATTAACTAGTTCTGAAAGTGAGTCTCTAAACTACTTGTTAGGTGGATATGTAGGAAATTTTCTTACAAAGGTTTTACAAGGGTTATTACTAGGAGGAATACACGAAACAACTTTTACTGTAAGTCAAGGTAATAATGTTGTCTTTGCAGTAGGTTTACACAATTATAAAGAGAGTGATGAGGCTAAAGTTCGTTTTGTAAAAGATGCATATGGTAATTATTATGCTAGAGTAACTGCAGGAGCAAGCTTTGATCGTATTGCTATTCAAGATAAAACAGCTGGTATACTAGGATCTCATTTTGTTAATATTTATGATTCATTTTATTATTCTGTTTTGCCTTCTTGTCCTGAAATACTCACTAATTATAAGTCTAGT
This sequence comes from Myroides sp. C4067, assembly GCF_038039665.1. NCBI lineage: Bacteria > Pseudomonadati > Bacteroidota > Flavobacteriia > Flavobacteriales > Flavobacteriaceae > Myroides > Myroides sp. C4067. The sequence goes on along the minus strand of NZ_JBBPHJ010000034.1, from coordinate 19,056 downwards.
AATGATGTTTTAACATTACTAGGAGAAAGTAGACCTATTAAAAATGAGCAAAATGCAATTGATAATGATCTTGCATCCTTTGCTAGTGTAGGTAGTTCGAATTTATTAAATTTAGGTATAGATAGTCAAATTGAACAGTTCTTTTATCTTCCAGAAGAAACAAATAAAAAAGTAGTACGTATTAAAATGCAATTACCTTCAGGTCTTTTAAAAGCAAATGTTGCCTCAGGAGTAGAGGTCCTCTTCTATAGTAATAATACAGTAGTGAGTACAGTTAAGGTAAATCAGAATGTTTTAAAGGCAGATGTATTAGGAATTATAAATGCAGGAGGAAATACACCATTTAGTTTTTTAGCCTCTCCAGGAAAGGATGCAAATGGCAATTTAGTAAAGTATGATAAGATTTCTATCAAAGTTAAAAAACCTATTTCGGTAGGAGTATTAACTATAAATGGTGATTTACAGATTTATGATGTTGCCTTTGTCGATGCTGTTGCTAAGACTGTTAAAATGTGTTCTAAAGAGTTTGTAATCGCTGGGATTCGCCAACGAAAATTTGATCTAACTCATTTGATACCAGATTATAATGAGAATAATGAATATGTTATTGTAAATCAACAACAAAAAGAGATTCTCTTTAAAACACAAGCTGATAAAGATGCAAATAAGTGGCAACCTTTAGGTACTTATTATATAAAAGGTATCCAAACCTCTGAATACTGTCCTAATAGATATGCTAGTTTTAATGTTCAGGATCAAAAAGAGTTTTCGATTCAAGGAAAATCCTCTATAAGTGTTAAGCTAGATGCTGATGGGAATGGTGTAGCAGATGCATCAGTCTTTTTTAATGCGGCATTGTATGAATCAAATTTACCTAATAATTCAGGTGTTCAAATTTTTGATGAGTTAACAAACGCAAATGTAACTGGACAAACAATTTCTTTTGATAAAATAGGAACTTATAATTATTATGCGATTTCAAAGAATGCAATTGCAGATAGTAATGTAACGTGTGATATTGTAAAGCGAATAACTGTTTATGTTTATGATAAACAAGAATGTGAATATAGATATAAACAAAAAATGGCTACTCATGTTACTAAGGGGAGTATTTTAACTGGAGCTGTATTAGATGAATCAAAAGCTATTGATCAAGACTTGTCAACATTTTCAACAATATCTAATCTAGTTAACTTAGCGGGAATAGGTACTGCATGGGTAGATTTAACATTTGATAATGTAGTGAATACGCCCATAGTTGCAGGGACTCCTATAACCATAAAGCTTGGACAACAGTTTAGTTTGTTAGAGTTAATAGGAGGAACTACTATTCAGGCACTAGATAAAAACGGAGCTGTTATAGGGCCACCTATTTCAATAGGAGAATTAGATTTGGTTAATGTATTGGCAGGGGATAATGTATTTGAGTATACTTTTATTCCTAAAGACAATATGGGAAATATGATTAACTATGGAGGTGTTAGAGTTTTAAATGGAGGCTTATTAGGAGTAGCTACATCAGCAAGAGTATATGGTGCTTATATTGATGAGCGCATTTTGGTAAGTTCTTCAGAAGTGTGTGAAAGTAATATAAGTATCAATGGAGCAACAGCACATCTATTGTTAAATAAAACAACTAAGGATGTACTCTATGGAGTAGAAGATGCAGGTATAGGTGTAGCCACTAGTCTTTCAGGGGTGTTAAATCCCTATTACGCAGTAGACGCTATTGAAAATAATACAAACTTGAATGGAACCCCTAATTATGATACAGCAGCAGTTTTTAATACTTCAGCTTCAGTTTTAAATCGTCAAAAGTTAGTAGTTAAATTTAAAGATTTGGCTAGGCCTGGTGATAAAGTTCAGATTATTATGAGTGCAGAAGGAGGGGTTGTGTTGGATTTGAATTTGTTAAGTAATTTTTCTATTCAAAGATATATGGGAAGTAAACCCATTGGAGAAGAAGTACATTCAAATGCCTTTGAAATTATTAGACTAGATCTATTAAAATTAATCAGTAATCAGGCTAAGGATAAATATGCAATCACTTTAGAGGGAATTGGAGCAACTTTTGATCGAATAGAAATACGCATGGATAATGTTGTTTCTGTTAATCTACTAGGGGTCAAGACCTATGTATGGGATGTTTCTGTACTTCCAACATTAACTATGCATTTAGGTAATAATAATCTATGTATTACAGCTCCATTAGAGATTGAAAAACTAGATCCTTGTACAACATATAATCTTTCTTTTGCCTATGCAACACTTAGCCCTACTGTTAACCCTGATACAGGACAGTTTGATATAATTGGTTGGAATGATATTCCCAATTCTTTACTTTATCAGATTAATAATACTCAAGATAAACAGCAATTTGAGTTGAAAAAGACTTACAGCAAGTATAGTAAAGCAGATAATCTTTATTTGAAGATAGACACCAAAAGACAAGGGTGTAGTTTTGGTAATACACAATATTTAAAAGTAATAGTCAAAAATTGTGGAACAATTGTAAATCCATTAATACGTACAAGACTAGAGTAATTAACCTTAAATCATAAAACTATGACAAGAAATATTATGAATATACTAGGGCTGCTCATAATAGTAGTTTTAGTACCTAATAAGGTTATTTATGCTCAATCTAGTGAATCAATTACTGTTAATATTGGTCAATTATCTATAATGCCTAATACTGTGGTTAGCACTTATTTTGATTTTAAAAATGGCAATCTAGGCTCTGTTTTTAATAATGGGGAAATTCAGTTTTATAAGAGTTATCACAATGATGGTTTATTTACTTATACGACAGGTAACACAACTGGAATAGCTCTATTTAAAGGGAATCAATTACAGAATTTGACAGGTTCTAAACCTTCAGAATATTTTGATATTGTCTTTGATAATAGTTCTTCTGAATATCCTTTTGAGCTAAAAAATGATTTTTTAATTAATGGAAAAGCTAATTTTATTCAAGGCATTGTAAAGGTAAATGTGGATGCAGAAGCAAGTATATTATTTAAGGAAAATGCCACACATACTCAGGTAAGTAATCAAAGTTATGTTGACGGAGTAGTTGACAAAAAAGGAAACAAGGCTTTTACCTTTCCTATTGGTAAGAATGGATATTATCGTTATGCAAGTATTTCTGCTTCGGAGAGTCTAATTGATTTGTATTCAAGTGAGTATTTTTTAAATAATTCTAATTTACTTTATCCTCATCAAAAGCGTGTAGGTAACATAGAGGTGATTAACACGAAGGAGTTTTGGGTAATTAATCAAGCAAAAAAAGGTAGTGGTTCTGTTATTATAACTTTATCATGGAATAATAATACAACTCCAATGGAATTATTAACCAATCCAGAGAAAGAGTTACATATTGTTCGCTGGGATGTTCAGGAGCAGCTCTGGGTAGATGAAGGTGGAGTAGTGGATATAGAGCGTAAAGAAATTGCTACACCAACTAGCATTACTAATTATGGCATTTTTACATTGGCAAAAGTAAAGCCTGCTCCATCTTATGAAGAAAAAGATATTGTTGTTTATAATCTTGTAACACCTAATGCAGATGGAAAGAATGACTATTTTATTATAGAGAATATTAATCGTTTTCCTAATAATACAGTTGAGATTTATAACCGTTGGGGAGTGAAGGTATTTGACACGAAGAGTTATGACAGTGCAGGTAATGTGTTTAGAGGATACTCTGATGGACGTATTACTATAAACAAAAATGAGAAATTACCATCAGGAACTTATTTCTATGTAATAGAGTATGACTTTAAAGGAACTAGAATTAAAAAAACAGGGTATTTGCATTTAGAAAATGAATAAAGTGATAGTTATGAAATTGAAAAAGAGAATTATATTAATAGGAGTATACCTACTTACAGTAGGTATTACTTCTACACTTTACGCTCAGCAAGATCCGCAGTATACCCAGTATATGTATAATACTAATATGATCAACCCTGCTTATGCAGGGAGTCGTGGAACACTGAATGTGTTTGGGATGTACAGAACACAATGGGTAGGACTAGATGGAGCACCTAAGACAGCAAATGTGTCTGTGTCTACACCTCTTGGAGAAAGTGGATTAGGATTAGGAGTGAACTTTACCAATGATCGTCTAGGAGCGATGGATGAGAATAATATCTCTGTAGACTTAGCTTATGCTATTGACTTAAATGAGAATTATAAATTAGCTTTTGGTTTGAAGGGAACAGCTAATTTATTAAGTGTTGATTATACAAAGCTTAATATCCACAATCCTACAGATCCTGTAAGTCAAGAGAATATCAAGAATAAGTTTAACCCAAATATTGGAGCAGGACTTTATATGTATTCAGACAAAGCATATGTAGGGTTATCAGTTCCGAACTTCTTGACTACAGATCGTTATGATGATAATGATATCACGACTATGCGTCAGAAGATGCACTTCTACTTAATGGGAGGGTATGTATTCGATGTGAGTGAGAACTTATTAATTAAGCCAGCCGCTTTAGTTAAGGCAGTAAGTGGAGCACCATTACAAGTTGATTTAACAGCTAACTTTTTGATGTATGACAAGTTTACTTTAGGAGCTGCTTATCGTTGGGATGCTTCAGTAAGCGCCTTGGCAGGATTCCAGGTCAATGAAAATCTATTTGTAGGATATTCTTATGACTTTGAGACTACTGCGCTTCAACGTTATAACTCAGGTTCGCATGAGATTTTCTTAAGATTTGAATTATTTAAGCAGCGTAGTATGATTAATACGCCACGATTTTTTTAATAAATTAAGAGAAGAAAAACAGAATAAAATGCTTTTGACACGAATAGTTCTTTTGATACTGTTTTTTATAAAGATGAAGTCTTTATAAGTTGGATGTAGAATTTAAGTATATAAGAAATAGTTTTTACAGAGATAAAAAGGATGAATTGTTGAATATAAAATATTTTTTTATTGTCATTAACAGATTAAGTACTAATTAAAAAGTTTGTTGATATTGTTTTTTTAAATCAATGATATTGTGTTGCTTATATTTTATTAGGTGTCCTTTTTTGTTAGGAATACTAATAATTAATGTTCTTTTTGTTAAAATGCTCTTGTGTATAACAAAATGATACTTGTTTGAGCGTAGTTGTTTTGAAATTCGTCATAAATATAATTTGAGTAAAGTAAAACGAGTTATAAAACAAATGAAAACATATTAATATGAAATTAGTACATACTTATTTTTACCATCCTTCAAATATTGAGAGTAACGAGGATGTAATTAAGCAATTTGAGGAACAGGGTGTCTCTATGGGCAAGATTCAAGAAGCTTTAGGAAGAACTAATCGTTTTATTGTACCAAAAAATTCAGAAGAAACCACAGTGTCTATGGGAATAGAAGCTGCAAAAGGTGTCTTAAATCAAAGTGGTATTTCTATAGAAGAAATAGATATTATAGCTTTTGTTACCTGTACACCAGAGCATCAAATTCCTTGTGATTCAATCTTTATACATAATGGATTAAAGGCAAAGCATAATACGATGTGTTATGATATTAATGTTAATTGCATTGGAGCTTTTGTTGCTTTAGATCAAGTTACCCATTATTTAAACAGTAGTAAAACGGCAAGTAAAGCACTGGTGGTTTGTTCTGAGAAACTATCTAATATTTTAGATACTAAAAATCCTGTAACAGCTTTCTGTTTTTCTGATTCAGCATTTGCTTTTATTGTAGAAAAAGATACAACGCCTTCAGGTTTAGTAGATGTTCTTTATCATACTGATAGCAGTTTTTGTGATACAGTTTTATTTCCTCCTAAAGGACATTCTTGTTTTATGCCAGGAGAATTAACAATGTGGGATACATCATTTGATGGCAGTGGAAGTGTGGAATTTGCACTGGATAAGATAGAAAGCTTTTTAGCAAAAAATGGATTAACAATAGAAGATATCAGTCTATTCTTATTATCTCAATTGTCTTTAAAAAACATAAAAAAGATAAAAGAGTATTATAATTTACTAGATGAAAAGGTTCCTTTTTATTCTAAAGAGCTAGGCTATTCAGGATCATCTAGTCCTTTTTTAGCGTTACATCAATATCAAAAAGAAGTAAAACCATTAAAGCAAGGGGATTACTTTTTGATGTGGACATTAGGAGCAGGATATCAAGCTGGATTAATGTTATGGAGATATTAATATCTAGAGTGAATAGCCTTTTAATTATTATATATTTAATTAGGTTGTAATAATAAATTACTAATTAGCTATTATGTTTAATAAAGGGGGCAAGTGTAATAGTTTAAGTTAGTTTTTTTTTAAATCAATCTTTATTATATATTAAAACAACAAAATTTTTTTTCAACAATCTCTCTGTAAGATTTAAAATAACAGATTATTCCCAATAATAGCCTCCTTTATGGAGGCTATTTGAGTATATGATTAATTCATAAGATATTGGTTGTTAGTTAAATATATATTGTAATTTTTATTAAAAACCATATCTGTAATTTTAGAGATAGGAAGTATTGAATTTTTGCTGTGATAATTCTCCCAAAAATCTTTCTTTAAATTAAGTCTCTCTTTTATTACTTTTATAACAATTGGATAAAATGAGATAGAATCATATCTTGTAATAAATGTTATTTTTTCAATAAAAACTAAAAGTATCCGATATAATAAATGAGATCCTAGCATTCATAAGGGGTTAACCCTGTTTGTGTGTTTTTTTACAACACTTTTTTCAAAATAATTCACACCAAAATCAGCTCATTTAATTTAACAGATTAAAGAGAAAGGATTGCTGATTTTGTTGAATAATGGGTAACTGTTTTAATTGATGAAAAATACCAGAATCAAATTCATTATGATGTGTTTTTAGGTAATTCCGCAATGATTGTTATTTGATTAAACCAAGTAGATTTTGATACTAATATATTCTTAATTAATAGTACTAAGAGTCGCAGATGAGTACCGAAGTTTTTTGTTATCTTTAATATTATGATGGACAATATTAATTTGATGTTTAGGCTTTTTCATGCCTAAAACACTACCTAATTCTTTATTATTAGAAATATCAAGAAACACTAATAGAGAACTATCTAAATAAATACCAAGTAAATTGTTATTGTTTACCTTAAGCTTCTCCAATGGACGATGTATTGTGATTACGCTTAACTTATTATTAGATAAATCTAAATCTTTTAAAACAGGTATTTTATTGCTTTTAGAATAATTAATAAATATACTTCCATTTAACTCATTATAACTTAAGTTAATCTTCTGAATTTTACTTCTAAATAAAAAAGTTAATACCCCAGCTGTTGACTCATTTTTAATGCTATTGTTAGATAAATCAAGTTCTACAAGATTTAATTCGATAAGTTCTTTAATATTATCAATAGATGTGAAGTTATTATATGATAAATTTAGTTTTTTCAAATTACTAGGAAGTTTCTTAGCATCAATATAAGATATATTATTATGAGATAAGTCTAATTCTTCAATATAGGAAGATAAATCATTTGGGATTTCTATAAGATTCTTATTAGATAAATCAAGTTTATTTGACTTTTGTATACTCATGTTTACTTCTCTCTCGCTACCTAAAATACAAGTTGTAGTAAGTGTAAAAAAAGTAAAAAAGATAATTTTTAATTGTTTCATATTATTAATTAATCTATTATAAAAGATGTAAGATTTCCTATTTTAGGACACCTCTAAATTCGGTAAAAAATCTGGAGATATATTTTGGGAAGCTTACACTTATGATTGAGTAAATAAAAAATTGTAGGCTTCCCTAAAAATCGGACAGTTGTTAATTCGAAATTATTAACTTTAAACAAAACTGTCAAGTATGAAAACAAGTAATTTTAGTGAGAGTCAAATAATTAAAGCTCTCAAAGAAAATGAACAAGGAAGATCAGTAAGTGAAATCTCTCGAGAATTAGGTATTGATAAGAGCACTTTTTACTATTGGAGAAAGAAGTATGGTGGAATGGAAAAACAAGAGCTGAAACGTTTAAAAGAACTTGAAGAAGAGAATCGCAAGCTCAAACAGATGTATGCAGATGTTAGTTTAGACAATAAAATGCTCAAAGATATTCTGTCAAAAAAGTTCTAAGCTCAGCAGATAAAATAGAAAGGGTAAAGTATCTGTTAGAGCAATATAAGTTATCCATTGTTCGTATTTGTTCATTAGTTGGACTATGCCGATCAATGTGGTATTACCAAAGTAAAAAAGATGATACAGAAGTCATTGATAAACTAAGTGAATTAGCAGAACAATACCCTACTCGCGGCTTTGATGAGTACTATCATAAGATACGCACAGAAGGACTTATATGGAACAGAAAAAGAGTTCTACGCGTTTATCGCTTAATGAAACTAAGTCTAAGAAGAAAACATAAGAAACGTTTAATAACAAGAGTTAAACAGCCTTTAGAAACGCCAAAAGTGCTCAATGAGTGTTGGAGTATGGACTTTATGAGTGACTTACTTACAGATGGCAGAAAAGTAAGAGTTTTTAATGTATTAGATGACTGTAATAGAGAAGCAATAGCTATCGAAGCTGGATTAAGTTATCCTGCAAGGGCGGTAATAGAAACATTAGAAAACCTAAAACATGAAATAGGGACTCCAAAGTACATTAGATGTGATAACGGTCCTGAATTTATCTCTAAAACCTTTGTAAAGTGGTGTGAAATGAATTTTATAGAAATTAAATATACTCAGCCTGGCAAACCAATGCAAAATGGATATATTGAACGTTTTAATCGATTTTTTAGAGAGGATATATTAGACGCCTTTTACTTCAATGATATCTACCAATTACAAAGATTGGCTGATAAATGGAGAGAGGATTACAATTTTAACCATCCACATAAAGCATTAGGGAATAAATCGCCTAAAGAATATAAGCCCAGATTTGATGAAGAATTTAAATTCTTCATCAAATCTGAACATAATAAGAATTATTTATCGAATTTAGAGGTGTCCTAAAATGGGGAAGCCTACAAAATGACCAACTGATTTATGACTCAAATGGTAATTTTGGTTAAGGAGGGTATATTGAGTAAGCACTGAGTATTGATTGACAAATTGGAAAAGCTTTACAAAGTATTGAAATAGGAAGAAAGCAATTTTGACAAACTTGTCAATTCTGAACAAGATATTGAGATTGTTTTTTGTGAAGGAAAAGAATCAAAAGGAGAAGCAGGAGAAACTGATAATGGAAATATTACAGTAGCACTCTGATTAAATTCCCATGACCTGAAAATCACGGAGTGCAAAACATTACCTATCAAAGCGAAGTTTATTTTGTTCTTAAAAAAGTGTTATTCGGATTTAATAATTTAAATTAATCACTTATAAATAAGTGAGTTATTAATTAGATGAGTAGGTTTTTTTTAGGTTTAGGAAGTTTTTAGTGATTATGGAATCACTAGTAAAAATTATCTTTTTTCTAATTTAACCAGGCCTTGGTCAGTAGCTAAATATAGATTATAGTTTTTATCAAAAGCCATATCTGTAATTTTAGAGGTAGGGAGCATTGAGTTTTTGCTGTGATAATTCTCCCAAGTGTCTTTCTTTAAATCATACCTAATAAGCCCTGCATTAAAAGTGGCAATCCATAGAATATCATCTTCTTTATCATAGAGGGTATTTGTCAAATCTTTATTAGTAGTAAGTCCAGAGTTTTCTAAAGTAAACTCAGTATAGCTTCCGTTTGTATGATATATGATGAAATCCATATATATTTCTTCTTCCTTTTTGGCTTCAAAATCATATAAAGATAGAAAGAGATTTCCTTGGTTATCTTCAGTCATATCAGTAATGGTTTTCTTTTTTATGATAGCAGGAAAAGAATCAGAAGGAATTGGTTTATTGTGCTTATCCATTACAATAGTTCCACTAGAGGAACCAATCCAAAGCCTGTTATTTGAATCTCTTTGTGTAAAGTATATATTAGTTGAAGGAAGTTCTTTTACTTTTCTTTGATTTATAAAATTCCATTTTTGATTTTTATAAATAGCAACTCCTTCAGGTGAGCTGACAAAAATTTCTTTAGAAACAGGATTATTACTCATTGTTATAACATATGTTTCTTTGGATAGACCAGTATTGTGCTTTTGCCATTTATGCTCTTGTATAGAGTATATTTGTTTATTACCATATAACCAAACTATATTATCCGCATCAATTAAAATTTGTGAGTACCCAGACTTATTATCCTTAAAAGGATCATTATACTGAATTTCTTTAAATTCTTGTCCATTAAAAGTTAATAGTTCAAAATTGGATATTAACCAAACCAATCCAGAATTGTCTACAGCAACTCCCATGATGTCATTATCTAACAGATTAGAGTTTTTAGTATCCCAAACAGATATTGTATAATTAGATAGATTTTCATTTTTGTACTGGTAGGTTTTGTTTAATATTTTAGGGGCCGTGGGCTGATCATATTTTTTTTCAAATTCAGTAAAATCTACTCTAACAATCTTACCAGATATAGTATTGTTTTGAATTTCAAAGACAACGTTTATAGAGGTCTTTAGTTCTATTTTACCATCTGTTATAGAGGGAGTCCACTTTTTAAACTTGTTTAGTTTTTTGATTATTTTTTTTGTCACTGTACTATTTGATTCATCTGTGTGACTTATAACACAACCAGTTTTATTAGGAGCTACTAAAACCTGAAAACCTATTCTTCCGGTAAGCTTATTTAGATCTAACTCTTTGTTTAGCTCTTGTTCAAGTTTTGTAAAAGCTTTTTGATCATATCCCGCTAATGTATCACCGCAGTCAAGGCAGAACCTATCTATTTTACAATTATCTACTTTTACAGGGTATATATACTGCCCATATGAATTAATTCCTAAGAAGAGAAAAGATAACAATAGTATTTTTTTCATTGTTGATTAGTCGTTTTTTGTATAAATAAGAATACCTTATATTTACTCGCAAATCTAGTAAATATAAGGTATGAAGAAAATCTTTCTTAAAAGAACCTAATAGTTATTTAAGTAATTTCTAAAGCTTCTTTGAGATGACCTAAGGTTTGTTTACAATAGAATTATGGTAGATGGCATTCGCAAAAGAGATTTTTCTAAGTTATGGGTGGAATGCCACCAGATGAAGCCTACAAATCACTAATAAAAATTATCTTTTTTCTAATTTAACAAGGCCTTGGTCAGTAGCTAAATATAGATTATAGTTTTTATCAAAAGCCATATCTGTAATTTTAGAGGTAGGGAGCATTGAGTTTTTGCTGTGATAATTCTCCCAAGAGTCTTTCTTTAAATCATACCTAATAAGCCCTGCATTATAAGTGGCAATCCATAAAATATCATCTTCTTTGTCGTAAAGTAATTTTGAAAAACTGTTATCAGTAGCAATTCCAGAGTTTTCTATGGAAAATTGAGTAAATGTATTATTTAAATAATAAATAATTACACCACTTTGACCTTGCATATCTTTTTTCATATCAAATTCACCAAATAAGAAGTACAGATTACCATTTTGATCCTCATCCATAGAATTAATATATTTATTTTTAAGAAGGCTAGTGAGATGTTCTAATTTAACTAATTCATTGTTTTTATTAAGTACAACACTTCCATTGAAGGTGCTTATCCATAACTTATTATTAGAATCTCTTTGTGTAAAATTAATTCTATTTGAAGGAAGTTTTTTTAATATTTCTTGATGAAGAAAATCCCATCTCTGGTTATTATAAATTGCTAATCCACCTTCAAAGCTTACGAAAATTTCTTGTTTTTTAGGATTTTCTGTAATGTTATAGACACTGTTATCATATGATAAATTTAGTGGGTGTTTTTGCCATTTATGGTTTTTGATAGAATATATTTCTCTATCTTGATTTAACCAAACTATATCATTAGTATCTATTAAAATACGATGATATCCCGGGTCATTAAGAGAATCATTGTATTGCATTTTTTTAAAGTCTTTTCCATTAAAAGTTAGTAGTTCAAAAGAAGATATTACCCAAACCAATTCAGATTTGTCTACAGCAATTTTCATTATATTGTTATTGTGTAAGTTAGAGTTTTTAGTATCCCAAACTGATATGGTGTAATTAGATAGACTTTCATTTTTGTATTGGTAGGTGTTGTTTAAGATTTCTGGATCAGTAGGGTAATCAAAAGATTTTTCAAATTCAGCAAAATCTACTCTAACAATCTCACCAGATATAGTATTGTTTTGAATTTCAAAGACAACGTTTATAGAAGTCTTTAGTTCTATTTTACCATCTGTTATAGAAGGAGTCCACTTTTTAAACTTGTTTAGTTTTTCAATTATTTTTTTTGTCACTGTACTATTTGATTCATCTGTGTGACTTATAACACAACCAGTTTTATTAGGAGCTATTAAAACCTGAAATCCTATTCTTCCAGTAAGCTTATTAAGATCTAATTCTTTGTTTAGCTCTTGTTCAAGTTTCGTAAAAGCTTTTTGATCATACCCCGCTAATGTATCACCACAGTCAAGGCAGAATCTATCTATTTTACAGTTTTCTACTTTTACCGGGTACAAATACTGTCCATATGTATTAATTCCAATTAGGAGTAAAGAGAATAATAGTATTTTTTTCATTGTTGATTAGTCATTTTTTGTGTAAATAAGAATACCTTATACTTACTCGCAAATCTAGTAAATATAAGGTATGAAGAAAATCTTTCTTAAAAGAACCTAATAGTTATTTAAGTAACTTCTAAGGCTTCTTTGAGATGACCTAAGGTTTGTTTACAATAGAATTATGGTAGATGGCATTCGCAAAAGAGATTTTTCTAAGTTATGGGTGGAATGCCACCAGATGAAGCCAAAATGTAATTGAAAAAACGCCTTATCGATATTGATAAGACGTCTTTTATACACTTGTTTAAGATGAACTAAGTAATGAAAAAACACTTAGTTATATACTTATAATTAGATAATTTAAATTCTAGAAAGAAATCTTTCTTACATTACTATAGAAGTACCTAAGTTTTCTCTACAAGCCTTGTCATAGGCATATTTAGCGGTAATTAAATCTTGGATTGCGATACCAACATTTTTAAAGACTGTTATCTCAGAGTCATTTGTTCTTCCTTGAATTTTACCTAGGATTAAATCTCCAATTTCTCCTTTATAATTCTCCTCTGGTAATAATGCTTTTTGTAGCGGCACAAGGATATCAGCAGTTGAAGAAAAACAAGAATCTTTGTGATCTACAAACAAAGAACTATTCATAAAGATATCTTCAGGTAACTCATGCATAGTTGGGCTATAGGATCCAGCCGCGTTGATATGTACTCCTTTTTTGAGATGAGAAGTTTTAAATAAAGGCGTTGCAGAAGGGGTAACTGTACAAATAATATCTACATTAGCAAGTACCTCTAAATCATCTGCAGCTATAATCTCTACATCAGATTTGTCTTTGTAGTATTCGATGAATGTTTGAACGGACTTACTGTTCTTAGAACTACCAAATAGATATGCTTTTTTAATAGGTCTTTCTGCACATACAGCTTCGAATTGTGTATACGCTTGTGCTCCAGCTCCAAAAAGTGCCATTATAGAAGAGTCTTTTCTAGCTAAGTAACGAGTTGCTACACCAGAAGCGCCTCCTGTTCTTAAGGCAGTAAGATGAGAACCATCCACTATTGCTTGAGTAAGGTTGTTTTCTGAATCAATTAATATAACTAGCCCTTGTATAGCAGGGTGACCATTCACACCACCTTGTTTGCGTATGCTTAAGAGTTTTACACCTGCTGTATTGATATTGGAAATTAACGATGGTTTAAAAAAGATATCTAGATAGTCATTGCCCAGACCTGTTATTACTCGCTCAGGCATCTCAGCTGTATTATTAGATAGTTCAACATAAGCATCCACAACCGTTTCTATTGCTTCTTCTATAGAAACCAATTGTTTTATGTCTTCTGAGTTTAATACTTTTATGGTATTCATACTTTATGTTTTTTGTTTAAAAAAATAGGTTATAAAGACTTCTCTTATTAAAAGTTCTTTATAAAATGAGTTTTATTGTTTTATAGAAAACAGAATGCTTTCTATGTATGATTGAGGTTTCAATTTATAAAAACCAGAAAGGATAACCAAATTTTTTTATTTGACAGTTTTCTTTAGAGTTAATTAAATGAGAACTGCCTGAGTTTTACAGAAGCTTATATATTAACCTAACAAAAAGGAACCACTTTATGGTGATTCCTATTTTATTTAAAAGATTGGTCTTGAGAATTAGATTATTATATAAATCCTTGTTTCTTAGCCTCTCTTAGTAGACCACTATTTTCTGTTACATTAAATACCTCTTTTAATAACCCGATATTGCGTTGTACAGAGCTTAGGCTTTTATGTATTAATGCTGGTATTTCTTGAACCTTGTACCCTTTATCTAATAACATTAAGATTTGGATGTTGTCTTCTTGTAGTAAGACTGCGCGCTGATTCATAGAGATTAGAGCTTGTTGTGCTTTGCTAGACCTATAGATATTTCCCTTTATTGTGTTTTCTATTGCTAGGATTAGTTCATCTGTATTTACATCTGATTTTATCAATAAAGCGTGAGGTCTTACTTTTTTATGGATATTATAAACAATCGTAATCTCCTCGTGTGCAGTAATCACTAGTATTTTTATCCCATCATATTTCTCAGCTAAGAACTTAGCTAAGTCTATTCCATTTTCTATATCATTATAGGGCTTACCTATATTGTAATCTAGTAATAAAAAGTCTACTTTTTCTATGCTATCCACCAGCGTTATGGCATCTTCTATATTAGTAGCCTCATAGAAGACAGGTGTCTCATATTTGCTTTGGATAATAGCTTTATAGCCATTGATAATCATTGGGTGATCATCTATGATAAGGAATTTGTAAGATAGCTTCATTTATAAAAATTAACATTTTTGAAGTTTTTCAAGTCACTAGATTGAAAAACTCATTTGTATTTTTGAAAGGATGTAAAAAAGGAGTGTAGTATGGTACACTGCTTGTCATATAAAGTAAAAGTATAGAAGAAGAATAACAAAAGAAAATAATATGAACAAAAAAATTATTTATGCTTGTGCTGCTATCTTGAGTTTAACAGTTTACTCATGTAGTGTTGATCCTTTAGAGAAAGAAAGTAAACCTCTAAATGCTTCAGACTCATTTAAAGGAGGGGAGTTTAGTACAGTAAGAGATTCTATCCAGACAAGATCATTTGGACAAGAAATGGAAAGTGCGGATAATATTGATAAGGTTATTGATAAAGGAAAGAAATAGTATATACATCTGAATTAGTTAGTCTAAAAGATTAAAGATGTCATAGATTTATTCCATCTGTATATACGATGTCATCGAATTTATTTCGATTTTTTTAAAAAGAGGTTATCTATGTGATAACCTCTTTTTTAATGAGGTATATTGATGATAATTACAGTTCCTTGAGTTGTCGAATTGACTTCTAGGGAGGCGTGGAGCTGTTTCGCTCTATTGCTGATGTTTTTGAGTCCATTGCTATTTTTAACTTTAGAATAGTTAAACCCTATTCCGTCATCTGTGATGGTTATTCTATCACTAGTCTCTGTTTTAAAGATAGAGATAATACAGTTTTTAGCTTGAGAGTGTTTGATGACATTCTGTATTGCTTCTTGTAATATTCTATAGATATTTATTTTATCATCATAGCTAACCTTGTCCCATTTATAGTTTTTGGATATGATAAGCTGAAACTTCTGTTGGTTGGTACTGTTTTGGACCACTAGTTTGGAGATGATTTCAGAGAACCCTTGTTGGATAAATTCGTGATTTTTCAGGTCATGAGAGATTAGTCTGATTTGATTCTGTACTTTTTCTATTTCATCAAGTATGGGAAGGTTGTCTTTAGAATTGCCTAAACTTAAGCGGATGATAAATAGAGAGTTAATGATCCCATCATGTAGCTCCTGACTAATCCTTTCTCGCTCTTTCGTTAAGACATCTTGAGACAACTGTTCCTGCTCTAGTAGTAGCTTGAATATAAGTTCTTTATTTTCTTGATCTTGTTTTAAGAAGGTGTACTTTTTGATTTTATTTCTATATAGAATAATGAATAAGAGAATAATCGCCAATAGTACAATAATAATAGAAGTTATCAGTAGTTGGGAATTCTCCTTTTTTAGGTTGACGATATTCTTTTCTAATTTTTCGCTTTCGTATTTAATTCTCGCAAATTTGTTTCTCTTACTGATTTGTAATTTATTGATACTATCATTAAAAGCATAATACAGACTAATGTATTTGGTAGCGTCTTGTTTGTCGGTTAAACTAAGTGCTTTTAAGCTTTTTAAAATAGTATTATTGGATTGTGTTTCACTAGAAAGGCTGTACGCTTTTTTATAGTACTCTATTGCTTGAAGGGTGTCTTTCTTTTTTAAAAATAATTCACCTAATCTAAAATTGTTGGCAGTTAAACTCTGTTTATAAGGAGTCTCTATACTTATCTGAAGTGATTTTTTTAATATTTTTTCTGCATCATTTAGTTTATTTAGATTAGTGTATAGGGTTCCTAAATTTGTGAGTACAATAGCTGAAAATTCATGATTTATATTGTGTTCTAAGAAGATATTATGGGAGTAATTTAAATAAGTTTCAGCGTTTAGAAATGCTTGTTGATTTAGATAAAGATTACCAATATTATTATAACAGAATGCTTTAGATATTTGTAAATCGTCTAATGTTATAAGATTTTTCTTATAAAGACCTTCTAATATATGGATAGCCTCTGAGTAATAAAGAAGTGCTTCATTGGGCTGTTGATTTAGGTCTAAGATATTTCCTAGGTTTAAATAGATCTCATATAGAAGTCTACTTTTAGGTTTTTTGTCTAAGATTTCTAATGCTTCTAATGCTTTGTTTTCAGCTTCATTGTATAATCCTTCTCTAAATAAGACTATAGATTTATATTGTAGCATTTTAGCTACTTCTATATGAGAGTTAGTGTTTTGATAAATCTGTTCTGCTTGGTCAAAGTATATGTATGCACTATCTAATTGCATTTTATAATCGTAGTAATCTCCGATATACCATAATGATTTAGCTACTACTAGGGAGTCATTGTTCTTAGTTGCTATTTTATTGATTTCCTTAGAATATCTAAAGTATTGATCATATAGCTCTAGGTTATAAGCCTTAGAAGCAATATCGATCAGTTGTGAGCTTTTGGGATTTATGCTTTTAGTGATTGTAAATAAAGAGTCTAATGTGTGCTGATTTTCTATTAGTGATTTATCATTGGATTCGATATTATCTAATACTTTTTGATTGCTAAGGTGATTTGTTTTAACTGCTGTTTTTTGACAACCAAACATGCTTATAATTAGCAGGCTACACAAGATGTATTTTGCATAGTGTCTTACAGATATTCGCTTACAGTATTGGGTAAGAGTGTCAAGTAATGCTAATAAGGAAGAGGCAGAATACATGGTTAGAATTTTAAAAAGATTTAGATTTGACTAGTATGATGAAGGCAACTCTAGTTGTAGTAAAAGTAGAATAAAAATATGTACATCACAACTATGAAGTAGGATACAGAAGGTATTAGATGGAGGATTGACTAAAACTTGTTTATCTACTGAAACTGTATAGTGAAAATGGAGTAAAGGAATTGAGTTAAGATGTCGGATTCTAGTTTTTAATGCGTTGTTATTGAGTGTGAAAGGCTCCTGTAATTAGTGTTTTGTTAACATTTTTAAAGTTTTAAACTTATACTTTCTTAAAGTATGGCTGACGATAGAAGGTATAAGCAAGAACACCACTATATTTGTACCTGTAAATGCTAAGCAAATACACAAAGTTAGAAAAGCGTTATGAGAATTACTATATAACATGAAGAATGATACAATGTTTAGTAGTTTATTTTATTGACTGTTTGACCAATTGTTGTTTCCAGATACAAGGGCAGATAAGAATAAGTAGCTAACTATATTGTATACTATAAAGTCACTAAAAGACGAAGATGGTAATTGTGGGGACAAATATTGAAATAGATTGTATGGTATACTATTTTAATATAACCATCTAAGTCTACTACCTAATATAGGGAGTGACTTTATTTTTCTTCATCGATGAAAAGTATACTTTGTATCTTTTTAATTATGATAGCCGCTAAGGCTATATTCTTTACTTATTTACTACAGGAGATATCTGATTACACTTCGTAATTAATAGTATATTTGTCTCTAGTCTAAGGTTCCTCTTAAACAGAAAACTACAGTTGTAATATTTAGAGTCAACTATACACAAAGTGTTTGGTTGAGGGGGATCTTGGTTTA
Source organism: Myroides sp. C4067 (assembly GCF_038039665.1). Lineage (NCBI taxonomy): Bacteria > Pseudomonadati > Bacteroidota > Flavobacteriia > Flavobacteriales > Flavobacteriaceae > Myroides > Myroides sp. C4067. Next base: position 756 of record NZ_JBBPHJ010000034.1, on the reverse strand, counting down.
GTATCAAGAGCAAAAAAATCAGAATATGTATTTAGAAGAAGTATACCCGCAATATAAGATTGAGTTAATTGAGGATAAACAAGTATTGCCTTATTCTTTACTATTATTAGCGGATGAGACCGTTCAGGCGATAGATAAGTATGTATTCGATAGTGATGTCTATGTCCTAAGAGAGGGAAGTCATGATTTAGCAGTTTTCTGTCTTTACCATATAGATCATGAGGTTGTAGAACTTAAGAATATAGCTGTGTCTGCTGAGCTTCAAGGCAAGGGGATAGGGAGTCTATTGATTAAAGAGGTTATTCGACTTGCAAGAGTAGGAGGGTATTGTCAGATCATAGTGGGTACAGCAGACTGTGGAGTAGGTCAAATACGATTTTATGAACGCAATGGCTTTGTGAAGTATGGTGTAAAGAAAGATTTCTTTCTAGAGAATTATGATGAGTCAATTATAGAAAACGGTATTCAGCTCTGCGATATGGTTATGCTAAAAATGAGTATATAAATAAAAAGCCCTTGTTATTTCTAACAAGGGCTTTTTTTAGTGATCCAATCAGGATTCGAACCTGAGACCTACTGCTTAGAAGGCAGTTGCTCTATCCAGCTGAGCTATTGGACCATTTAATCTTATAAAATAGATTAAAATTATCTATCTAAATTGATAGTTTAGGATAAAAACTCCTTAACTTAGAAGTGTTTTAGTGATCCAATCAGGATTCGAACCTGAGACCTACTGCTTAGAAGGCAGTTGCTCTA
>NZ_JBBPHJ010000033.1:0-31420 GCF_038039665.1 Myroides sp. C4067 | reverse complement strand
AATAAGGTGTAAAATATATTAATAATGATTTGCTTTTATCATAGTAATCGAATTACGATGATTGCCCGTTCTCGCGGATTTGTAAATCGTGCGGTTATTATACACCCGACAACGCATATTCGTTTAACAGTAGAGGGCGCACCTAAAATTTATAAATAAAAAATACCTGTTGTCAATAGCAGGTAAATAATTAACTTTACCCTATAGTATATTCTTTTTAAAAGAAGAATACTATAGACAAGATCAAACCCAGATTATAAAATAGACATATAAACGAAAAGTAATGATACCCGATAGACCTACATTAGTGTTGTTAGTATACCATAATATGGTTGTAGTACTAATGAAAGAGAGAAGAAGTAGAATTACCTTGTAGTATTTGGCTAATGTGTAATTAAATGATAAAGTATTAATTTACTTTCTTTAGCATATATGAAAAACATACAAAAAATTTGTTGCGTAGGGGCAGGATACGTAGGAGGACCTACAATGGCAGTTATAGCACAAAAAAATCCACATATCAAGATTACAGTAGTTGATTTAAATGAAGCACGTATCAAAGCGTGGAATGATGAAGATTTGAGCAAATTACCTATTTATGAACCAGGTTTAGATGCAGTAGTAGCAGAAGCTCGTGGACGAAATCTGTTTTTTGATACCAATGTAGAGAAAGCTATTGATGAAGCTGACATGATTTTTATCTCTGTGAATACCCCAACCAAAACCTATGGTAAAGGAAAGGGAATGGCAGCTGATTTAAAGTATATTGAATTATGTGCAAGACAAATTGCTCAAGTAGCCAAGACAGACAAAATAGTTGTAGAAAAATCTACACTTCCTGTACGCACAGCACAAGCAATTAAACGAATCCTTGATCAAACAGGTAATGGAGTAGAGTTTGAAATACTTTCTAATCCTGAGTTTTTAGCAGAAGGTACAGCTATTGAGGACCTGATGAACCCTGATCGCGTATTGATCGGTGGAGCAGAAACTCTAAGAGGAAGAGAAGCTATCGAAGCGTTAGCGTCTATTTATGAAGCATGGGTACCTCAAGAGCGTATTTTGCGTACTAATGTATGGTCATCAGAGCTTTCTAAATTGACTGCTAATGCCTTCTTAGCACAACGTGTGTCTTCTATCAATGCGATTTCAGAACTATGTGAAGTATCAGGAGCAGATGTAGCCGAAGTGTCTAGAGCCATTGGTACAGATAGCCGTATTGGCAATAAATTCTTAAAAGCTTCTGTAGGTTTTGGAGGATCGTGTTTTCAAAAAGATATCCTAAACTTAGTGTATATCGCTAAGTCTTATGGGCTAGAGGCAGTAGCAGACTATTGGGAGCAAGTAATCATTATGAATGACCACCAGAAACGTCGTTTTGCAGAGAATATCGTGACAACTTTGTTTAATACAGTTAACGATAAGAAAATAGCTTTCTTAGGTTGGGCATTCAAGAAGGATACTAATGATACTAGAGAATCAGCTGCTATCTATGTAGCCAATGAGTTAATTGAAGAAGAAGCACAAATCCACGTATACGATCCTAAAGTAACAGAACAACAGATGTTATCTGATTTAGATTACTTAGCCACTCGCGAATTAGAAACAAATAAAAAACACCTGATAGTACACGCAGAACCCTATACAGCCCTAGAAGGAGCACATGGTATCGCAGTATTGACAGAATGGGATGAGTTCAAGACGTACGATTGGCAACGCATTTATGATAAGATGCAGAAGCCTGCATTTATATTTGATGGTCGTAATATATTAAATCGCCAAGCGTTAGAAGATATAGGATTTGAAGTTTATACAATAGGTAGAGGAAAATAAACTTTAACACGTAAATTAAGCAATAAAAATGCAAGGATATAAAATATTAGGATTTATATTCTTTAGAGTATCTCTTATATTTAGATGAATTTTATTACATATGTAATATAAGAAGAGACTATTAAATTGATGATATTAACTGTTTTTTAAAAAAGTAAAAACAGGCATTAACACATATTATTTAACTATGAAAAAGAATTTGATTGTATTTGGTACAAGACCAGAAGCTATCAAAATGGCTCCTTTAATAAAAGAGTTTAAGAAGCACAATGATCAATTTGATACACGTGTATGTGTAACTGCACAACATAGAGAGATGCTTGACCAGGTTTTAGAATTTTTTGATATTGTACCAGAGTATGATTTGAATTTGATGAAACCCAATCAAAATTTGTATTCTTTAACAGGAGATATTATCACAGGGTTAAAGCCTGTTTTAGAGGAGTTCAAACCTGATTATGTATATGTACATGGGGACACTACAACAACCATGTCTGCTAGTATTGCTGCTTTCTACAGTGGAGCCAAGGTGTGCCATGTAGAAGCAGGCCTTAGAACACATAATAAACGAGCACCTTTCCCAGAAGAAATCAATCGTCAGATCACTGGCCGTGTGACAGATTATCACTTTGCGCCAACCACAGCATCTCAAGAAAATTTATTAAGAGAAAATATCAAAATCAAAGATATTTTAGTTACAGGTAATACAGTTATTGATGCTTTATTAGAAAGTGTAGAGCGTGTAGAAGACTTGCAAAATGAAGAAATCATACAATTAAAACAGATTGTAGATTCGTCTAAGAAACTAATACTTGTTACAGGACATAGAAGAGAGAATCATGGAGATGGATTTATTCGTATCTGTGAATCACTAAAAGAAATAGCCTTAACACATGCTGATGTACAAATCATTTATCCTGTACATTTAAATCCAAATGTAAAAGGCCCAGTTTACGAAATCCTATCAGGAATAGATAATATTCAATTAATAGATCCATTAGCTTACCCTTCATTTGTATGGTTGATGAATAAGAGTTATATGATTGTTACAGATAGTGGAGGAGTACAAGAAGAAGCACCGAGTTTAGGAAAACCAGTTTTAGTCATGCGAGATACAACAGAACGTCCTGAAGCCGTAGCAGCAGGAACAGTAATCTTAGTAGGTACAGATAAAGAGAAGATTGTAAGAGAGGCGAATAGCCTATTGACAGATTCAGCTCGTTATGCAAAGATGTCAGCCTTACACAATCCTTACGGAGATGGAAAAGCATGTGCACGTATTGTTGAATTTATTAGTCAATTACAGTAGAGACGCATATTTTGCGTCTAATAGAAAAGAAATATAGAGATAAGATAATGTTTTATGATATAAACGAAATCACAAAACAACAAAATAACATAATGAATGAATACACAAGTAGTAACAATAGGATTAGGATACATAGGATTACCAACATCTGCATTAATAGCACAAAATAAAATAGGTGTACATGGAGTAGATATCTTTCAGCATGTGGTAGATACCATTAATGCAGGAAAGATTCATATTGTAGAACCAAACATACAAGACCATAAAGTGTTTAAATTAACGAACTATAGAGAAGCGGTAGAAAAAGCAGATATCGTTGTGTTCTTAGTAGCACATAATGAGTTTAAAACATTAGAAATACCGCAAGGTAAAGTAGTTTTAGATTTTTGTGGAATTAAAAAATAAAAAAAGACAAGGAGCATGAATAAAATACTTATTACGGGAGGCGCAGGGTTTATAGGATCACATGTAGTAAGGCTTTTCGTACAGAAATATCCAGACTATCAGATTTATAACCTAGATGCACTTACGTATGCAGGTAACCTAGAGAACTTAAGAGATATAGAAGCTGCTCCGAACTATCATTTTATAAAAGAAGACATAACCAATCAAGAAGCAATAGAGCAGCTATTTATAAAAGAGCGATTTAATGCGGTGATTCATCTAGCAGCAGAGTCTCATGTAGACCGATCTATTACAGACCCGCTTGCTTTTGTACGCACGAATGTCTTAGGCACAGTCAATTTATTACAAGCATTTAAATCCTTATGGCAAGGCGATTGGGAAGGGAATCGATTTTACCATATTAGTACAGACGAAGTCTATGGCGCACTAGGCGAAGTAGGTTTATTTACCGAAACGACGTCTTATGACCCTAATTCACCTTATTCAGCCTCTAAGGCAAGTTCAGATCACTTTGTGCGCGCTTATGGAAAGACCTATGGGATGCCTTATGTTGTAAGTAATTGTTCTAATAACTATGGGCCTAATCACTTCCCAGAGAAGTTAATCCCACTTTGTATTCACAATATCATCAATAAGAAACCCCTACCTATTTATGGAGATGGGAAGTACACCCGCGATTGGCTATATGTCTTAGATCACGCCAGAGCCATAGATGATGTATTCCATAAAGGAAAGAATGCAGAGACCTATAATATAGGAGGCTTTAATGAATGGCAAAATATAGATTTAGTCAAAGAGCTGTGTAAGCAGATGGATGTAGTTTTAGGTCGAGAAGTAGGAGAGAGTGAGCGATTAATCACTTTTGTAACAGATAGACCAGGACATGATCTAAGGTATGCGATTGATGCAACGAAGATTAATAAAGAGCTCGGATGGAGTCCATCCGTAACCTTTCCAGAAGGATTAGCTAAGACCATTGATTGGTATATGAATAATCAAAATTGGTTAACCAATGTAACCAGTGGAGCATATCAAGAGTACTATCATCAACAATATAAAAAGTAAGTAAAAAGGCCTTGTACTTCGACATAGTACAAGGTCTTTTTACTTGGTTTAATACATTGTTATTCTATTGTCATTAAATATTCCCCATACCCACTTTTGCACAGAGGTTTAGCGATATGGTGCAATTGTTCTTTTGTGATATACCCCATGCGATAAGCGACCTCTTCGATAGCCCCGATTTTCAATCCCTGGCGCTCTTCGATGACTTGGACGAATTGACCTGCTTTCATCAGAGAAGCAAAAGTGCCTGTATCTAGCCAAGCCGTACCTCTGTCTAGTATCCCCACCTTTAATTTGCCTTGTCTCAAATACTCTTTATTGATGTCTGTAATCTCATATTCCCCTCTTTTAGAAGGTTGAATAGTCTTGGCGATATTCACTACATCATTGTCATAAAAGTATAACCCAGGCACTACAAAGTTAGATTTAGGTTCTAGAGGTTTCTCTTCTATAGAGAGTACATTTTTATGTTGATCAAACTCCACCACACCATAGCGTTGAGGATCCGTTACAGAATAGGCAAATATAGTCGGTTCTGCTCTTTCTACGCACGATTGTAATAGTTTAGACATTCCACTGCCATAGAAGATATTATCTCCTAAGATCAGCGCTACGTGATCATCACCTATAAATTCCTCTCCGATAATAAAAGCCTGTGCTAATCCGTTTGGTTCTTCCTGTATCGCATAAGTAAATGAACAACCGATTTGGCTACCATCTCCTAATAGCTTTTTAAAGTTAGGCAGGTCAGTAGGAGTTGAGATAATCAGAATTTCGTTGATTCCCGCTAGCATTAACGTGGATAAAGGGTAGTAAATCATAGGCTTGTCATAGACAGGCATCAGTTGTTTACTGACAGCTAATGTAAGAGGGTGTAATCGAGTTCCCGATCCCCCAGCGAGAATAATTCCTTTCATCTTAAAATAATAAAGGGATAAAGTTAATGATTTTTTAAACCAAGATTACGCAATAGACAGATAAACGAAGAGTATTTATACAAAATAGAGCCAAATTAGTGAGTAAAGCATACTATAATATGGTTTTTAGACTTAATGAAAGAGAAAGGAAGTAGAATTGCTTTGCAGTATTTGGCTAATGCTTAATCTGGGTTAAAGAAATAGAGGCGAAGCTGACCTTCTATATCTACTTCATTTACCCCCTTAAAAGCATAAAATAAATGCTGTTGTAAAGACCAAAAAGGGAAGTAATGATAAAATATTACAGTGTAGAAAAAGTATCATTTTATTATTTATCTGAAACAGATACCTGTTGCTCTAAAATTAACAAATAAATTAGGTTTACTGTTTTTTTATCTCTAATAACTCGGATAGATTTAAAGGTGTTATGTGTTGATTATTAGTGGTTTATAGTATAGTTGCTGTTTGTGTTTAAGAGGCTTTGGGCTTTACAAGTCTTAAATTTAAGAGAGGGCAAAAGAAAGCCTTCTTTAATATAAAACATTATGAAAGCAAAACTTGTACTACTAACTCTTTTCTCGTTAGTAGTATTAGGGTGCTCCCCAGAAGATGGAGGCATTAGAGAAAAAGAAGTGACTATCATTTTTATCAATAAAGAAAACAAGTATTGATAAACGATAGTTTTGACTTGATTAATGAACTGAAAATTGAGAATGCAACTAAAGAACAAGTTGTGTGGCTCAGTGAAAACCCAAGTGTTGTTCGCTTAAATGGAAGCATAGCTAAAGCGCTTTCAGAAGGAGAAACCAAAATTACAGCCAAAGTAAAGAATACTAACGTTCAGGCGAGTATGAAGATTCGTGTACAAGAACAGATCTTACAATTTAAACAAAAAGAATTATCTTTAGTTACGAATAAGACTTTTAATCTAAATTATCTACTAGAAATTAAAAATATTGAGCAGAACCAGCTAAAATGGACTGTAGAAAACCCCAATATTTTAACTATAAATAAAGGACAGATTACTACTTCTAGAGAAGGACGATCTAAAGTGACTATGGATAATCCAATTATCAAAGTAGATCGTGAAGGATACATCAAAACGTTTTTTGGGCAAACAGGAGTAACGAATGTAACGCTTAGAAGTAGACAGAATCCACATGTATCGATCACGATGAGAGTAGAAGTGGTCAGTTTTATAAATGATGTTTTGGTCAGCTCACACATCTTTGACGAGATTATAATTGATGGAACCCATACAGGCGAATTACAGTATCAGCTGTTTAGCCCTAGGAGAGAAGGTATCTCTATACAAGATTTTGTTCTCTATGACGGATATAATCGAGTGATCTTTAGAGACTCTAAGACCTACGCACTAGAACAGATTTATAGTATTAAGCTAAACAAAGTCTATAAACCATACGCCGAGTTTACCTTAATGTATAAAGACATAGCCATCAGATGTAGAAAAGAAGTCAACGTAGTAACTGGAATACCGATACCAAAGGCGCCCCCTTCGGGGAATTAAGAATTAGGTTTCCTTACAGGATTGTGTTAACACGGGAGGGGGGCCGTAGGGCGGGGTGGTTCTTTCGTTTAATTCCTAATTCCCCGAAGGATCTGTGCGGTTATTATACCCAATGGTGTAAAATTTTAACATTTTGTGAGTTTAAACTACAACAGTGAGTTTAATTATTGTTATAAGTTTATAAATGAAATTTAGATCTATTCATTTTATGATATAAAACTTATAATAAGTGATTTAGATTTCTATCTATTGTAATTATTATAATTATATCAGCCATTTAATTAGATAAATAAAAATCTATTTAGAGTGAAAATGTTTAATATTCTAAAGGAATAATTATTCTTAATTAATAACCAGGACTAATTATGAGGTTGTTCTTATAGTTAGTTATTAAAATCGATACAGTATGAAAAAAATCTATTTTATGATGGGGCTAATAACTCTTTCAACAGTGGTAGTATCTTGTTCAAATGATGATAATTTACAACAAGATATACAAGCAGAACAAAAAGAAAAGCAGGCACAGGAGGTCTTAACAACACTAGAAGTGAAAAGCTTTTCTGATGATAATATGAGTGATCGTGGTGATTTTGATTTAGATAAAGATAAAACAAAGAGAGAAGGAAAAGGAAAAGGAAAATAATAAGTGTGTACCTTTTTTAAGGTTATAGATTTTGCAGTGTAATAAAGCGATTCATTTTGAATCGCTTTATTGTTTTGATTATAAAGCAATCGTTATGCGTTTTAGTTTATTATTATTTTTATTTTGTTTTCTATCTTGTAATGGCGTGGCAGAGAAAAAAACAAAAGAAACAAACTATTTTGAAGGTTATGCTGAGGCTATTGATAAAGAAGTTTATCTAGATAGTATTGCTACTTTGATAATAAAAAGACCTAATGACTCTTTAACTAGAGAAGCACTTTTGAGATTAGCTAACCGCTATGAGTGGATAAAGCGGGATAAAAAGGTTAAAAAAAATCTAGAAAAACTGTACTCTTACTCAAAACAACAGGGAGATACAGCACATATAGCCAAGACCTATTGGTATTTAGGAGATTATTACGATAGAAGACAGATTTTAGATAGTGCTTATTTTTACTATCTCAAAGCTGAGAAACTTTATGCCTTGCAAAAGGATAGTATCAACTGGGCTAAAATGCTTTCTTATAAAGCTGGTGTTTTACACGATACAGGGGTTTATACAGAGAGTGAGACTACGATAGCCCAAGTTCTACAAGTGTTATCCAAACAAAAAAATACTAGACTTATCTATGAGGCCAACTTCCAAATGGCGTCAGTACTGAAAGAGCTGAAAGAGTATAGAGGTGCTTTAGAGTATTATGTAAAAATACCAGAATTGCTTAATAGATTAGAAGAAGAAGGATATGACAAATATAATTTACAGCGTTCTTGGCTATCCTATTATAATAATATAGGAGGGTATTATCAAGAAGTAGGTAATTTAGAAGAAGCCAAAAATTACTTTCAGACTGCACTTAGAAATCACTATGTAGATAGTTTTCCCAGATTAAAGGCAATGGTTTTAAATAACTACGGTTATAATCAGATGCTTCTTTGTGAGGATACTCGAGTGATACAATCCACACTTGAATCTGCTTTAGATATTCGGACGCAGATTAACCATAAACAAGGTATTGTTGCTAGTAAAATAAGAATAGCGGAGTTAAATCTTTTAAAGCAAGATACCTTAACGGCTTTAGTTTTAATGAAGGAAGCTTATACTATGGCTGCAGAAGATAAGAATCTTTATGAATTGACAGAAAGTCTAAAATTTTTATCCGAATATAATGTTCAGGACAAAGAGCTCTATACCACTCTTTATCTCAGAACCCAAGATAGCATAAGAACTCTTGAGCGTCAAACCAGAAATAAATTTGCTCGTATCGAATATGAAACAGGAGAAATAGAAAAGAGAAATGATCTTCTAAAGCAAAGAAATGCATATTTAGGAGGAGTTATTTTACTTGTAGTTATACTGTCTATTGTGTTTTTTATTGTGCTTAGTTTGCGAATGAAAAATAAAAAACTTTTATATCAGCAAAAAGATCAACAAGCTATACACCAGATTCAAGCTTTGCTTTTGCAGCAACAAAGCATAACCTATAAGGCAAAAAATAAACAAAGAAAACAAATAGCCAAAGACCTACATGACTCTATTATTAATAGGGTATTTACTGTGCGTATTAACCTTGGGCAATTGTCAACTGATCAAACGCAAGAGAAAGAAAAGTTAATAGATCAATTAACGCAAATTGAAGCACAGACCAGAGCATTATCTCACAATATGCATAAGACCTTATTTAACCAAGAACAAGATTTTAGTTTAGTACTTGAGAATTTAATAGTAAGTCAGAAAAATACATTCAAAACTGTTTTTGAGTGTTCTATTGATAGACTTATTAATTGGGATGTGTATACACTGTACCAAAAAGCACAGTTATACCTTATTGTACAAGTATTGCTTCAAAATGTAAATAAACACGCTCAAGCTACTAAGTGTTTAGTGATTATTCTTTTAAGTGAGCACCATATTATTGTTAAAATCCACGATAATGGTATTGGTATCGATACTAAGAAAATAGATAAAGGATTGGGTTTTAAAAATATAAAACATCGACTAGAAGCGCTACAAGGAAAAATGACAATATCTACTATTAGTCAGATGACAACGATTAGTTTAGAAATTCCCTACTTTCAAAAGAATATTTAAGGATAGTTTTGTTGTATTTTTTATAAATATAATATTGTGTAATTCTTTTTTAATAGTAAATTGCATTGTGTTTTTTATAAAATAATTATATGACTATATTACTTGCCGATGATCATTTCATGACTTTAGAGGGATATATTTCTATTTTAAACGATGAATCTAATACTTACATTAAAGCCCAAAACTGTGAAGAACTCTATAGTCAGATACTTTGTTTAGACCAGCTTGACGTAGCTATTATAGATTATGATATGCCTGTATACGAAGAGCAAAATATATCGTCAGGTTTAGATTGTACTTCCATGATTAAAGAGCGCTTTCCTTATTGTAATATTATTTTAATAACTGCACATGAGGAAGCCTTTATTCTTTATGGTATTTACCGTAATAAAACGATAGATGCACTGATTGTAAAATCAGATTTTTCTGCCAAGACTTTACAGGATTTGATTTTTAATAATAAGGGATCAGAACCTTTCTATAGCCCTATTGCTAAGGAGTCTATAAAAAAAGTAATTGCTAAGAATACACTTCTAGATCCTAAGAACAGAGAGATTTTAATGTATTTATCTCATGGGTATAAAATTACTCAACTAGAGAGTTTTGTCTTTTTAAGCGTAAGCGCTATACAAAAGCGAATAAGTAAAATGCTACATGAGTTTAATGTAACAGATTATCAAGAATTAATTCAAATCATAAAACAGAACCAGTTGCTCTAGTATATTGAAATAAAATCATTTAGCGTATATTGCTTGTTATTATGGGTAAATAGTAAGGTTAATTTGTTATTATAGTTATTGTTTTGTTTTAAAAAGTATATTTGTGCATATAGCTGTTGAAAATACTTGTTTTTTTAACACTTGGTGTAGTTTGGCTTCCTATATAGTTAATTGTCTTGTTGTCAATTTTTTATATTGAATCAGTGTTGTTAAATTTATGTTATTATAAACCAAAATAATATTGATAATATGAAATTACACCACAAGATCCTTTTAGGATCATTCATCTCAGTAGCTTTGGTATCATGTAACACAAATGACAATGATACACCAGCAAATGATAGTAGTAAGGGGCTAAAAGAATTAAGAGCAGTGCCTAAAGCAGATATTGTTTCAGGATTTGAAGGTGCGAAAGTCTGTAAAGATGTTTATCCTAAAGGAACAGATCCAAGAGGAGCTGTTGTTAGAAGTACAAAGTGGCCTAATGGAAGTGTTATTACTGTAGGACTATATGGAGGTACTCCTTATGTTCGCAGTAAGGTTAAGCAATACGCGCAGGAGTGGTCTAATTATGCCAATATCACTTTTAATTTTGTGGAAACTGGAACTCCTCAGATTCGAGTTACTTTTACCCAAGGAGCAGGATCGTATTCTTATTTAGGAACACAAGCCCTTAGTATTCCATCTAATGAAGAAACAATGAACTTTGGTTGGTTTGATAATTCGACTAGCGATGCAGAGTTCAGTAGAACAGTTATCCATGAGTTCGGTCATGCGCTAGGAATGATACACGAGCATCAACATCCTTTAACGAATATTCCATGGGATAAAAATAAAGTGTACGCTTATTACGCTGGTTATCCGAACTATTGGAGTAAAAATGATGTGGATAACAATCTTTTTGCAACCTATTCAACTACGCAAACTCAGTATAGTGCTTATGACACGCAGTCGATTATGCATTACAGCATAAGCAGTGCTCTTACTACAAATGGATTTAGTGTAGGAAATAACTCTGTTTTATCAGCAACAGATAAACAGTTTATTGCAACAGTTTATCCAAGAAACTAAAGTATATACATTAGGTTAGTTTTAATAATAGTCTACCTTACCCTAGTGTGAGGTAGACTTTATCTATTTATGACAATGAATAAAAGTTACTTTCTATTACTTTTTTGTATTCTTCCTTTTTTAATACAAGCTCAAGCCAAAAGACAACCCTCTTCTATCTCACCTTATGTAAATTGGAGTGAAGAAAACTTGAATTGGAATATAGCAGGCAATGAACAAGGACAATACCCTAATGTATTATCAGAATTAGATTGGCGCGATCTTCGCGGACCTTCTGTAGGTGTTGAATCTGTTATCTCTCTTTCATCGAAATTTCGCTTAAAAACAGACCTAAATTACAAGGAGATAACAAGAGGAACTGTGAAAGATACAGATTATGCAGGAGACAATAGATTCCTAAAAACCTCTGAACTTGATTTACAAGCAGATAAAGGTCATTCTTTTTACACACGTATTGAATTATCCTATTTGCTATGGTCTAATCATCACTTTTATTTTAATACCCATATTGGGTATTATGGTGCCTATCAGACTCTTTATATGTTAGATGGAGATGTCCCTCTTATAGAAGGCAAAAAATTAAATAGCACCTATAAACCTCAATCTCATGGAGTCATCATGGGATTAGAAACGAATTTTATTCATCAGAATTGGAATGTAGATTTTGATATTAGCGCTATATATCTACCCTCTTACACTGCTAAGGCAACTTGGAACCTCCGAGAAGAACTTAGACAGCCCACCAGTTTTAAGCACAAATCTAAGGGAGTGGGGTGGAGGACAGGATTACATATCGGCTATCAGCTCACACAGCGCATACAACCTTTTTTCTCTGTTCACTATACCCATACAAAAATAAATAAGGGAACCGATAAGTTATTTAAGGCAAATGGAACAACTCATACCGCCCAATTAAATGAAGTTCATTCAAACAGTTTAAGCATAGGGCTAGGAGTGAAGGTATTTTTAGATTCCTTATAAAAAATAATTGTTTTCTTAAAAAGTAAGAACACCCGGTAGTTGATAAAAAATAAGACAATAATTTTGAATTTTTTATTTAGCGTTTTATTACATAAATAATTTAAAGGGTATTAAATATACCACACAAGAGGATTATATCCTCTTTTTTTATTTTTATCAATCCATAGTAAAACTTTTAAAAGGCTATTTAAAGTCAATTAAAGACTGAGCATACCAAGTTTTATTAATACCAAGTTTTCCTGGGACATTTGAGCTAAGATATTAAGCAAACAGCTTAATAAATAACTTATAAATGTCAAATTTTATGAAAACAAAAACATTTCAAAAATTAGTAGTGTTAGGTCTAACACTACTTTTATCAAGCAATCTTTTTGCCCAAGGAAACGGAATAGCAGGAATTACAGAAGCTACCCAGATGGTTACTTCTTATTTTGATCCAGCCACTAAACTTATCTACGCTATTGGAGCAGTGGTTGGTCTTATTGGAGGGGTAAAGGTGTATAACAAATTCTCAAGTGGTGATCCCGATACAAGCAAGACAGCTGCAAGCTGGTTTGGAGCTTGTATTTTCTTAATTGTAGCGGCTACAATTCTAAGATCATTCTTCCTTTAAAAGATACTTATATGAAAAAGTATAGTATCAATAAAGGCATTGGAGCAAGCGCAGAGTTTAAAGGACTCAAGGCTCAGTACCTGTTTTATTTTGCAGGTGGACTATTAGGAAATCTAATTCTTGTTATGGTTTTGTATATGGCTGGGGTAAACAACAAAGTTTGTTTGAGCTTTGGTCTTGGACTATCGGGTTATCTTGTTTACAAAGTATTTTCAATGAATAAGAAATACGGTCAGTATGGCCTTATCAAACTTCAAGCCAGAAAGTACTTTCCAAGGTATATCATCTCAAGAAAAGATCTTAGAGGGTATTTAAGTAGAAACTTAAAACTAAGACACTATGAGAAATACAGCTAAGACAAATACATTAGAGCGGATGTTTCCAATTCTATCAGTGGAGAACAACTGTATTGTCTCAAAGCAAGGAGATATCACGGTTTGTTATAAAGTGATCTTACCTGAGATATTCACCATCTCAGATAAGGAGTATGAGACTATTCACAGCCTGTGGCATAAGGCTATAAAAACGCTTCCTGAGTTTACTGTGATTCACAAGCAGGATTGGTTTGTAAAGGAAAGTTACCACGCTGATTTTAAAGATGCAGAGCAAAGCTATCTAAGTAGAAGCTTTGAGAGGCATTTTAATGAGCGTCCCTATCTGAATCACAGTTGTTATTTGTTTATCACTAAGACCACTAAAGAGCGAATTAAAAGTCAAAGTAACTTCTGTTCACTTACAAGAGGAGAACTCATCCCTAAAGAGATTAGAGATAAAGACACTATTCAAAGCTTTTTAGAAGCGACTACACAATTAGAAAAGATAGTAAATGACAGTGGAATAATTCACTTAACTAAACTTACGGAAGAAGATATTATCGGCTCAGAAGATAAAAGCGGGCTCTTAGAGCAGTATTTAACGCTAAGTCCCAGTAAAAGAGGTAGTCTTCAAGATATAGCTATAAGTAGCGATAAGGTTAGAGTAGGAGATAATAATCTTTCTTTACATACCCTTTCAAACACAGAAGATCTTCCTAGTGAAGTATCGTGTTTATCAAGTTATGAAAAACTATCAACTGATAAAAGCAGTATGGCTTTATCGTTTGCAGCGCCTGTTGGACTCTTGCTTAATTGTAATCATATCTACAATCAGTATTTGTTTATAGAAGATAGTGATTACAATTTAAAACAGTTTGAAAAGTCGGCCAAGAATATGCACTCTCTTGCTAGATACAGTAGAGCGAATCAAATAAACAAGCAGTGGATAGAAGAGTATTTAAATGAAGCGCATAGTAAAGGTCTAATATCCATTAAAGCTCATTTTAATGTAATGGCATGGTCAGATAACCCAAATGAGCTTAAACAGCTTAAAAATGACTGTGGAAGCGCAATCGCTTCTATGGAGTGCGTACCAAGACACAACACAGTGGACGTCCCCACACTTTACTGGGCAGGTATGCCAGGAAATAGCGCAGACTTTCCAAGTGAAGAGAGCTTTTATACTTTCATAGAACCTGCCTTATGCTTTTTTACAGGGGAGACCAATTATCAAAACTCACTATCTCCTTTTGGAATTAAAATGGCAGATAGACTAACTGGTAAACCGATTCATTTAGATATCTCCGACCTACCCATGAAAAAGGGAATTATCACCAACCGCAACAAGTTTATCTTGGGACCATCAGGGAGTGGTAAGAGTTTTTTTACCAATCATATGGTAAGACAGTATTATGAGCAAAACGCTCATGTGCTCTTAGTTGATACAGGAAACTCCTACCAAGGCTTATGTGAATTAATTAAAGGCAAAACAAAAGGGGAGGATGGAGTATACTTCACCTATACCGAAGAAAACCCAATTGCGTTTAATCCTTTTTATACCGATGATGGGGTATTTGATATTGAAAAAAGAGAGAGTATTAAAACGCTCATTTTAACGCTTTGGAAGCGCGATGACCAGCCTCCCTCACGATCGGAAGAAGTTGCGCTTTCAAATGCTGTTAGTGGATACATCCAAAAACTTCAAAGCAGCGATATAAAACCAAGTTTCAATACTTTCTATCAGTACATCAAAACAGATTACAAAACTGAGTTAGAAGAGAAACAAGTTAGAGAAAAGGATTTTGATCTGGCAAACTTTTTAAATGTACTTGAGCCTTACTACAAAGGCGGGGAGTATGACTATCTATTAAACTCAGAAAGTGAGCTTGACCTTTTAAACAAACGCTTTATCGTTTTTGAGATAGACTCAATCAAAGAGCACAAAATTCTTTTTCCCATTGTGACTATTATCATCATGGAAGTGTTTATAAATAAGATGAGGCGTCTTAAAGGACAGCGCAAGCTAATCTTAATTGAGGAGGCGTGGAAGGCCATTGCTAAAGAGGGGATGGCATCGTACATTAAATATCTTTTTAAGACCGTTAGAAAATTCTTTGGAGAGGCAATAGTAGTTACCCAAGAGGTAGATGATATTATCCAATCTCCGATTGTAAAGGAAAGTATTATCAATAACTCTGATTGTAAGATTCTACTTGACCAGCGCAAGTACATGAATAAGTTTGATGATATACAAGCGATGCTTGGCCTTACTGACAAAGAAAAAGCTCAGATACTTTCAATAAACCTAAACAACAATCCTAACCGCCTTTACAAAGAGGTATGGATTGGCCTAGGTGGAATGCAATCGGGAGTATATGCTACAGAAGTAAGCTACTCAGAATACTTAGCTTATACCACAGAAGAGACTGAAAAACTACAGGTAATGAACCTGGCTAAAGAGCTCAACGGTAATGTAGAGATGGCTATAAAGCGTCTTGTACAAGAAAAACAGACTGAATAAGTAAATACGCTAACCCAACTTTTCTAAGGATAAAAAATAGTACTCAGTAGAGTAACCAATCAATTAAAACATAAAATATGAAAAAACTATTGCAGGTAGTTGTGGTAGCGATGCTACTAGTTCTACCAATAAAGAATTATGGGCAGTGGACAGTATATGATCCTGGAAATTTAGCCCAAGGTATTATAAATAGTGCTAATGAAATAAGGCAAACTTCTGCTACAGTTAGCAATGTAGTTAAAAACTTCAAGGAAGTAGAAAAAGTCTATAACCAGAGCAAGGAGTATTACGATAAACTCCAATCGGTTAATAACCTAGTTAAAGACGCTAGAAAGGTTCAACAGACAGTGCTTTTAGTAGGGGACGTTTCGGAGCTGTATGTCAAAAACTTTGGCAAGATGCTTAATGATCCAAACTTCTCTGCCCAGGAGCTTGTAGCTATTGCCAATGGATATTCCGTGCTTCTTCAAGAAAGCACAGAGCTTGTCAAAGAGCTTAAGCAGATTGTAAGTAGCTCAACCTTGTCTTTAAATGATAAAGAGCGCATGGATGTTATAGATAGAGTTTACAAAGAAGTAAAAGACTATCACAACCTTGTTAGTTACTATACAAGAAAAAATATTGGCATCAGCATCTTAAGGGCTAAAAAGAAAAATAATACCCAAAGGGTACTTGATTTATACGGTACTTCTAATCAAAAATACTGGTGAGTTATGGCTAGAGATAATCTTCATGAGGTTTTACAAAACCTCTATTACGATATGATGCCACTTACAAGTCAGATGGTATCTGTGGCTAAGAGTTTAGCAGGTCTTGGAGCGCTTTTTTATATCGGCATTAAAGTATGGCAAGCCTTAGCAAGAGCAGAAGCTATTGATGTGTATCCAATGCTTAGGCCATTTGCTTTGGGAATTTGTATTATGTTTTTTCCAACCCTTGTTCTAGGAACTTTAAACACGGTTTTAAGTCCTGTTGTAAAGGGAACGCATCAGATATTAGAAACCCAGGTTATAGATCTAACATCTTTACAAAAACAGAAAGATATTTTAGAAAAGGAGGCTATGCTTAGAAATCCTGAGGCTGCTTATTTAATTTCTGATGAGGCCTTTGATAAAAAACTTGATGAGCTTGGCTGGTCACCCTCGGATCTAGCCACTATGACAGGAATGTATTTAGAGAAATGGCAATATGATTTTCAAAAAAACCTAAGAGATGCCTTTAGAGAAATCTTAGAGATGATTTTTCAGGCTTCTGCTTTAATTATAGACACGATTCGGACCTTTTTTTTAATTGTGCTTTCTATACTAGGGCCAATTGCATTTGCCATTTCTATTTGGAGTGGTTTTGAATCTACGCTCTTACAGTGGCTCACGCGGTATATAAGCGTGTATCTCTGGCTTCCTGTAGCGGATTTATTTAGCGCAATGCTAGCTAGAATTCAATCCTTAATTCTTGAAAGAGATATGCTATTGCTTTCAGATCCAAGTTTTATCCCTGATACCTCAAACACGATATATGTGATTTTTATGATCATTGGCATTGTGGGATACTTTACAATTCCTACAGTGACAAGTTGGATTATTCAAGCCAGTGGAGGCTCGGGCTTTCTTCGTAATGTAAATCAATCTGCGCTTAAAACAGGTAATATTAGCTCGGCGGCAGTTGGGGCTACCTCGGGAAATATAACAGGTAGACTAATTAAATAATTTAAACACTTTAAACATGGAATTTAAATCACTTCGAAATATAGAAAATAGTTTTGTGCAGATTCGGCTCTACGCTATTGTATTTGCAGTTGTTTGCCTTATAGTAGTAGGATTCGCTATTTACAAAAGCTATGATTTTGCTAAAGAGCAACGAGAGAAGATCTATGTGCTTGATAAAGGTAAATCACTTATGCTAGCTCTGTCTCAAGACGCAAGTATAAATAGGCCAGTAGAGGCAAGAGAGCACGTAAGGCGCTTTCACGAGCTGTTCTTTACTCTCTCACCTGAAAAATCAGCCATTGAGGGTAATATGCAAAGAGCGTTTAATCTATCTGATAAAACCGCCTTTGACTATTATAAAGACTTACTTGAAAAAGGATATTACAGCAGAGTCATTTCAGGAAATATTCAGCAACGAATTGAGGTGGATAGTATTAAAATAGATTTTAACACCTATCCCTATAAGACGCTAACCTATGCAACGCAGTATATCATACGATCTAGTAACCTAACTAAAAGAAATCTTGTTACAAGTAGTCAGCTTATCTCAGCTGTACGGTCTGATAATAACCCGCAAGGATTTATTATCGAAAAGTTTACAGTTGTAGAGAACAAAGACTTAGAAGTTGTTAAACGTTAAAAAAACAAGATTATGAAGAAGCTACAACTTTTAAGACATAGTTATTTAAGTAAACTACAAGCTTACTGGAATAACCTCTCTATAAAAAGACAACGAGTTTTATTACTTACCGCTTTTACTCTTTACACATTAGTTTGTCTTTTTATTGTAAAGACAAGTTTTAGCTCTAAAATAAAGCAGGCAATAAGTAGGGAGGATCAGAGTAATATAAAACCAGTTAAGTATTTGCTTAAAAGGCAAAAGATAGAATCACACTCAATTATTAAACTAAAATATTATGAATCAAGATCAGTTATCAAATAAAACCCACCAGATAGAGAAAGTACCCAAAGAAAAAAAGGCAATTCAAAATCTTATAGAAAAACACAAAAAGCACATAGTCTTTGCTTTAATGGGCATTGTCTTTTTAGGGGTAATGTACCTTTTGTTTAAACCCGAAGAAAAGGAGTTAATCTCTCATAATGATTCTGTTCCTGAGGCGATAACCAAGGGGATGCCAACAGATAAAGTAAAAGCTTATGAAAAAGAGCTATGGGAACAGAAAAAGCAAGAAAATGAAAATCAGATTCACTCCTTAGCAGACTATTGGAATGATTCGCAAGAGGAGTCTAATAATACTTACAATCACAAGGATTATAATGCGGAACCTACTTACACTCCTTATGAGAGGTCTTACGAGAACTACAAACAAAGCCAAGATGTACTTGGTAGTTTTTACAGTAGTAGTACTGAAAATTCTGAAACCGAAAATCTTAAAAAGCAAATACAAGAGCTAGAGAAACAATTAGAAGAAAAAGACACTCCAACACCTATTACTATGGATAATCAATTAGAACTTATGGAAAAGTCTTTTCAGATGGCAGCAAAGTATTTGCCAGGAGGTCAAAATCAAACTGAATTACCGTCTTCAAATAAGACTACAAACGCTAAAACAATTTCAAGTAAAAAACAGGTCATAACAATGCTTGATAAAACAAGTAAAGAGATTGTATCTTCACT
This sequence comes from Myroides sp. C4067, assembly GCF_038039665.1. NCBI lineage: Bacteria > Pseudomonadati > Bacteroidota > Flavobacteriia > Flavobacteriales > Flavobacteriaceae > Myroides > Myroides sp. C4067. Next base: position 12,067 of record NZ_JBBPHJ010000033.1, on the reverse strand, counting down.
GGTAAAACCAACAAGTTTACTAGATTTTTTACCTATTAATCCTAAATCAAATCAAACCTTTTATACAGCAGAAGGAGAACGTAAAACCCAGAACCATAAAAACAGTATAAGGGTAAGTATTAAAGAAAATCAGGTTATTATAAACGAAGGTTACATCAAACTAAGACTCTTAGAAAGAATCGTAATAAATGGGGCTCTGTTACCTGAATCAAGTACACTGATTGCTAAGGTAAAGGTAAACAGTGGCAGGTTAGAGCTTATTGTAAATTCTATTAAGATAGAAGAGACCATCATAGAAACAGAGCTTATCGGCTATGATAATTATGGGCAAAGAGGCTTAGAGGTATTAGACCTTCAAGAAATAAGCGCCTCAAAAGAAATCATTGCCAATATGGGACAAACAGCAGGAACGAGTATATCTATGAGTAGATCTGCTTCAGATCAAATTGCTTCAGATCTAACTAAAGGACTTATTCAAGGAGTATCTGGTTACTTTTCAAAGAAAGTAAAAGCCCAAAGAGTAACCCTAAAACAAGGACAAGAACTGTTTCTTGTACCGAAAGAATAACATTTAATAACCAAGTAAAACAAATCATTATGAAAACAATCATTAAATATATGTTACTATGCTTATTAGCAGTAAACACAGTAACTTCCCAAAATTATACCAAGTCTATCAATTTATCAAATGCTGAGGTAACTCCTTATGAGGTAGAACTAACCCAAAACAAAACTACTCATATCTTGTTTCCAAGTAGTGTTGAATACGTAGATTTAGGAAGTAGTGACATAATAGCAAGCAAAGTAGAGGTTACATCAAATGTACTTCGTTTAAAAACGATTACAGAATATATTTCACCTACAAACTTTACTGTAATTACAAACGATGGTAAATACTATAGTTTTTGTGCTACTTACAATGAAGAGCCAACACAACTGAGCTATGACTTAACCAAGTTTGAAAATCAAAACAGTAAACAGCAAAGCGAAGTTCTATTTAAAGACTTAGGGGACACCAGTCCAACTCTAGCAGATCTTTTTATGAAAGCAATCATCAAAAGAAACAAGAAAGAGCTAAATATTAAAAGCAAAAGCTACGGGGTAGAAGCAAGGCTGAAAAGTATCTACACTCAAGATGGTAAACTCTACTTTCATCTTTCTATTAACAATAAAAGCAATCTACCCTATGAAGTTGACTATATTAGTTTTAGAATCAAAGACAGAAGGACCTCTAAACGAACCACTATTCAAGAAATGAGTTTAAAGCCCATTAGAAGCTATAGTGATGCTCAAACTATTAATATTCAAAGTAAACAAGACAATGTATTTATGTTAGATCAGTTTACCCTATCAGATAAACAAATGCTTTTAATTGAAATTAATGAGAAGAATGGAGTGAGAAATCAAAAAATAAGAGTGCTAAAACATAATGTATTAAGCAGTAAACAGATTGAATTGTTAAGAATATAGTTTTATACATAGTATAATATTTTATTAGATCTTAAGAGAATTTAAAGTGGGGCTATCTTATAAAGACTAGTCCCACTTTGTTTTTTTTAACTTTGTATGGATGATTCTTATTCCTGATCTTCAACTGATTATTTTAGTTTACCTTAAGAATATAATATAAGTTTTTCCTAAGTACACGACAAAAATCTAAAGCAATTGATATTTAGAGGATTGTACTTATTTTTAGACAGCAATAATCTTGATAAGTAGTCAAGTCCAAGTTTAAATACACTCATAAGCCTATTGCCATGATTCTTGATTGTGATAGGCTTAATAGTATCAATATCCTAGCATTCATAGGGGGGTAACCTTGTTTTTTTGCACAACACTTTTTTAAAGTATTTTAAAGGAAAATCAACGGATGGGTTTTAACAGATAAATGAGAAAATATTGTTGTTTTGGTTGAATAATTCACAATAAAAACGGAAGTGAATTTTTCGATTTGGACAGGTTATTTTCGATTTCAATTGCCACAAGAATACTTTTTTTGTCCTGAGATAAATGAGTGTTGTATATTTATTTTCTAGTATTTTCTTCCTGATTAACCTTTTCTCTACAATGCAATCTGTTTCAACTTTTTAGTAAAGATTGTTTTATATTCTTCTTTGTACTCATCAGTTAAAAAGCTTCGATCTATTAAGTCATATACTTTATTAGCTTGCTTAGAGAAATCTTTATAGATATTATTCCTTACAATTGCTGTAATACCTAAACTCATTGCAAGTTCATCAAAGTTTACTTGTTTAATCTTTTTCTTACGACCACTTAGGGTTAGTGCTAAATCTTCTTTTTCATCAGGAAAGACTAAATTCAGATTTAAAAGGTCATACGCTGGAGAAAATAAGATACCCTTATCTGTGTGCATTAAAGAGAAGTTCTTTAGGTGCATGTCGTTATTACCTGTTATAAAGCTAAACAAGACAAGTCTAAAGTATTTGATTGTATCTAAGCCCGAATTGGTAGCGTATCGTTTAATGATCTTCCCTACACGCTCATAGGAGCTTTTGTATTTTTGTTCAGTTAACAATTCTGATAACTGACATAAATCTTCTACATGAATTTTTTTGTTTTTCACTCGATCAAAACGCTTGGTAATATAAGCCAGCTCACCGGTAGAGGTGCGAATCAAAGCATGTTGTGCGGTTTCAATTTTAAATAGCTTAGCTAGGTGCATGGTCAAGTCTTCTACTTCAGGCATAAAAGCAAAATTAGGAGATTGAGGCTTGAGGATATAATCCCCCCATAAACTGACTAAGGTTAATCGTTTACTACCGTTTTCACTGTTTAAACTTAAGGATATCTTAGGTTGTACCCCTGTTAACGCTAATCGTTCGTTTACCGTTATTTGTGCTAACTTATCTAATTTTTCTTTATCTAATTCTAATATAGGAACTTTTGTAGTGCCAAAGAACTTCTTCGAACAAGTAGTATGATATTCGCCTGTTTCAACAGGCTTATAACAAAATAAACAGTTATTCATGATTTGCCGCCTCCATCGGATAAACTGAGACCTTTCCAATAGTGTCTCTACATAAGTTGATTAATAATTCAAATCGATCTCGGGGATTGAGCTTCCAATGTTTTTCTCCGATATCTAATAGCCATCCTTCAGGAATTAACCCATCGAAAAAAGGAAAGAGTACATTGCTATGATAGGTTTCTTCAGATAGGGGGAGCGTTAGGCTAATTGGATGCGGATGAGGTGTTCTTAGATAATCTTGATTATAGTAAAAGGAATATCCATCATCTCCTTCCAGGAGATAACCAGCTAACTGATCTTGAAAGTATATTTTTGCTTGTCGTGCCATTATTCTCTAGTTTGATCAATTACACCAACTTCTTTACCAAATAAAGCTAACACATCGTTTACTTTGTCTAAACGGAGTGTTTTTTTACCTTGTTCTAAATCACGTACAAAACGCAAGCCTACACCAGCATTTAGGGCTAAATCTTCTTGCGTAAGCTTTAATTCTTTTCGCTTTTGCTTTACAAATACTTGTATTGAATCCATATCTATACCTTTTCAGGTATAAATATACATAAAAAAATGGAATAATACCCCTTCGGGTATAGTTTGTGTGGGTATTCAATATTTTATACCCGATAGGTGGTATTTTATGAATTAAATAAAGCGTTTTTTCCTTCAAATGGTCTATTTAGATACTAATCCTATTACTTTTTTAGGAATTGTCCACGATTATTCAAATAACAACAAAGGCTTTACTGTTTGGAAAGGCTTATTAGAAGGGTGATTGACCTGCGGAAGGATTTGATTAAATTTGTGACAAATGTAAATCTTTTTTTATGAATGAATCTATTAGTAATCAGATAGTAGATAAGATTTCTAAATCTAAGCGTGGAGAAATTTTTTTCGCTAATGATTTTGTTAAATATGGTACAGCTGACAATATTTGACAAACACTCTCTCGTTTAGAAAAAGAAAACCTTATTGAACGATTAACCTATGGTATTTATATAAAACCAAAGCAAGATTCTTTATTAGGAACAATTTATCCTAGTATAGAGGAAATTGCAAATGAGATTGCAAAAAGAGATAAGGTGCCTATAGCGCCAACTAGTGTATTAGCGTTGTATCTATTAGGATTAACAACCCAGACCCCTTAAAGACTGTTTATTTGACTAAAGGATCTCAAAGAGAAATTAAGGTTGGAAATAGGAAGATTAATTTTAAGAGAACTGTCCCTAAAAACCTTATGATAAAAGATGATCTGTTACATTTAGTAGTACAGGCTTTTAAAGAGAAGGGGCAAAGAGAAATTACGGATTCTTTTTTAAATGCGATTAAATTAGCTATTGATAAAATAGATCAACAAGTGGTAGAATCTCAATTGAAATTTGCTCCGGTTTGGATTCAAAAAGAAATTAAAAAACTTTATTATAAACAGGAGTATGTGGATTAATTTATCTGAAGAACAAAGAGTTGCTGTACTAAAAAAAGCTGAAGTTGTTTATGGACTACCAGCTTTTGTAATAGAGAAAGATTGGTGGGTTTGTATTCTTTTAAAGGCAATATTTCAATCTAAGTATGCAGATTCTATTATATTTAAAGGAGGAACTTCTCTGAGTAAGGGCTTATAATTTAATACAGTGATTTTCAGAAGATATTGATTTGATTATTGACCAGCGTTTGCTGGGGTTTGGTAAGCTTGATTCTAAAACACAAATTAAAAAACTTAGAAAAGCTTCTGGAGGATTTATTATTAATGAATTTAGAGAAGAGTTAATACATCAATTAACTGAGTTGGGAGTAGAACCGAATTTATATGAAATTAAGCACACAGTACGTCAATGTAGAGACGATTTATCAACCGTGTCACACAGATAACATCCACAATCATATAGGCGTAAGGTATTACGCCCATATGATTGTGTGCTGATCACATCCGTAAACAACAAAAGCACAAAAAAATTAATACAATAATCCAAATTGCCATAAAGGAATAACATTCAGAAAGCCAGTTTCTATATCATCTTTTACAACATAACTGTTCTCAATATTTTTAATTTGTTTTTGGCTTTTGTTTTTGCCTCCTATTTCAAAGGTTATATTCTCAATTAAGAAATCTGAGTCAGCAGAAGATATAACATTATGTTTTACTCGTGTCTGATTTAAGAAGAATGTTTCACGAATATTTCCAATATTTGAAGAATCACTTGCTAGGTTGTAGATCAAATTGGTATTGTCTAGATAGATCTTATCTACCTTGCCTAATCCTCTAATTCCCCCAGTATTGTTACGTAGTTGAGTGATTAGCCCAGCTTCTTCAATGTACAGACAATAGTCAGCAATATTATTTCTACTTACAGATAGCATTTCAGCTATTTTACTCATATTAGGTTTAAAAGGAGCACTTTGAGAAACGATAGCTAATAATTGTTTTAATTTTCTACCTGTAGCCACATTCATATTAGCATACATTGGAATATCATTCTCTAAAGTCTGATTAATTATCTGAGCCAAACGAATATCAAAGTCTTGTTCTAAGGCAAAAGGATAATAACCTTTCTTTAAGTAATCAGTATAGTATAATAAAGGTCTTTCTATCTCTGGAATATTAACCTTATGCTGTAGTACTTCTTGTAATGTGTATGTTTTAGCAGAAATGTTATGAAATAGTTTCAGATACTCTCGAAAAGACAAACCTTGCATATTATAGATAATAGCTCTACGACTTAAATCAGAAGCTCCCTTTTTAATATCAAGTACAGATGAGCCCGTAAATACAACTTTTAAATTTTTATGGTAATCATAAATCAGTTTGAGGTCTTTTGCCCAATCAGGGTATTTATGAATTTCATCAATAAATAAATACTTGCCTCCAAACTTGACAAAGGTATCAACTAACTCAATGATTTTATTATCCACAAAATAAAAGTCCTCTGCGGTAATGTAAAGTGTTTCTGTAGGACTTAAATTCTGTTTGATATATTGCAGGACAAGAGTAGTCTTACCTACACCACGGGGACCAATTAGACCTATCATTCGATTTTCCCAATTGATTTGATTATATATGTAGCGAAAGAAATCTGTGTTAGCCTCATTGATTAACTTGTTTGAATACTCAAATAACCGTTCCATACTGTTTATTTTATTACAAATATAAGTATAAATGCACTCACATAGTGCATTTATTTTAAATAAATGCACTATGTGAGTGCTATTTTATCTTTTTTTGTTGTTACGGATTGTAAATCTGAGCCATCGGGAGTTAATTGAGCCTTGAAAAGCGATAAGTAAATAATCGAGTAGGAGGCTGAAGAAATAATCTTCAGCCACCTACTCGATTATTTGATTTAACTCGTTTATAGGCTGAATTCAGATTTGAGAGACTTAGGATTTGTTCTAGTAAATCTAACTGTCCTAATTGTACTTCCATGAGGTTGTTTTCAGTTATCCCAATAAAAGTCTGCTACTGCTTGATAGCTCTCGGGTTCTGGCCTATCATTGTTGTCAAGGTAGTTATCAATATTAACCGATATTTTCTGCATTCTTCCCTTCATTAGGTAACATTTATTTACTACTCACTTAATTAAGTTCGGTCCTTCTGTGTTTTGTAAGACTTCTTGGTATTGCCAAGCTTGTTGCAACACATACTATGACCTCTGCTGACTTCTTACAGCTATTGTTATCCGTAGTTCTGTAAAAAAAACTCCCTACGTCTGTAAGACCTCTCCAGGTAAGAACAATAACTTTCACCTCATGTACCTGCTATATTTACCCGCATATCTCTGTACAGTTTGGGACTTCAGTTTGGGCTGCAACCTTATCCGATACTCTATATGAAGATGAACATGATCCTTTGATACCACACCTTTTAAAATTTGAATATCTTCTACTAGACTGATTTGAATAATAAAAATACGATAAAATCAAATTTTAAATAGAAATACTTTGAAATGTTTTTTAAAATAGGTTTTTATAAATGATTATTTGTTTTTTTATTAATATTTTTTATGTTTTTTAATTTTTTATTATTTAAGTTGTCCTTGTAGGTGTGTTTTGTTATTTTGTTTTTTAATTTTTTTAATTAAATTTATGTAAATTTTAATAAATATGTTTTATTGGGATTCGATATGTTTTTTAAGTATAGTAGTACTGAATAATAGAAAGGAAAATTAACCATTTAATAAAATTTATATGAGTCAGAATTATTTCAACTTAACCTTCTTGCTGTTTATTTGCTTTAATATCTTATCTTATGGACAAGGTGAATCGGAGCATATTAAGCTAGTGAATACTGGTTTATTCAGTGTTCTCCCAGAAACCATTGTGTCTACTCGTCTTGATTTTACAAATACAGCTTCTGGTGTTTTTGTGAATGATGGGAGTATATATTATTATAAGGATTTTACAAATGATGGCTATTATGGGATTTCTTCTTTTACGAAGAGTTCTTCTACTTTTTTTATTTTATCTAATTCTGGCTTAGCCAAGCGAATCGCTGGAAATAGTTTGGCTTCTTTTTACAATATTGAATTTTCTAGCGAATTAAATGGTATTGCTTTTGATTTAAGTAACAATATTGATATTTCGGGTTTGGCTCATTTTAAAAATGGTATTGTAAAAGTAGATTCAACAAAAAATAGAGCTACTTCAGTGTCTAAAGGTATGGTTACTTTCTTGGCTGGGGCTCAACATGAGAATGTTGGTAATCATAGTTATATTGAGGGAAAAGTGGAGAAAATAGGAAATGAAAATTTTGAATATCCTATCGGAGATCAAAATTTTTATCGAGCAGCATCCATTGGCGCACCCCAAGATGTTCTCGATGCAGTAGTGGCAGAGTATAAATTAAATGATGCTGCTTTCTTTGCTGATCGAAAATTAGGTACAGGTGTGGTGAAGGAAGTGAATACTAAAGAGTACTGGAAACTGGAAGGAAAGTTAAAGGAGGAAGAAACTGTCATTTTATCCTTGACTTGGGATGAAAATACCACGTTACCTTCCTTGTTGAAAAATCCAGAAAAAGAACTTCATATCATTCGCTGGGATGAAAAGCAAAAGATTTGGGTTGATGAAGGAGGAGTGGTAGATATGTCCACCCGTACAGTTACAACACCAGCAAAAATTAAAAAGTTTGGTTATTTCACACTAGGAACCGTACATGATGATTGGATTCTATATGATGGAGTTGTCATCTATAATTTAGTGACACCCAATGGAGACGGGAAAAACGACTACTTTATTATTGACAATATCCAAAAATATCCCAATAATCGCGTTGAAATCTATAACCGTTGGGGGGTAAAGGTGTTTGAAACCACGCAATACGACCCGAATGGCGATGGAAGTAGCAATGTATTTGCAGGATATTCAGACGGTAAGATTACCATAGATAAAAAGAAGAAGTTACCAAGCGGAACGTACTACTATATTGTGACGTATGAATACAAAGATGCCAACGGTAGTCGCATGATCAAGAAAGCCGCTAACTTACATTTAGAGACCAATTAAACCACAAGTAAATGAAAGCAAGTAAAATAGTAAAAACGATAGTTTTTGGAGGTGTAGGTTTGTTGGGAGTAGCGCAATTGTATGGTCAACAAGATCCGCAGTATACCCAATATATGTACAATCACTCCAATATTAACCCTGCTTATGCTGGGAGTAGAGAAGGATTGAATATTTTTGGTTTGTATCGTACCCAATGGGTGGGTTTAGAAGGAGCACCTAAAACAGCTACTTTAGCTGTGAATACACCACTTGGTGAATCTGGTTTGGGCTTAGGAGTAAGCTTTACAAACGACCATCTAGGGGTGATGGATGATAATACGTTTGCTGTAGATTTATCCTATGCGGTAGACCTAAATTACCAATATAAATTAGCCTTTGGTCTGAAAGGATCAGCCAATTTATTGGATGTTAATTACAGTAAATTACACATTTATAACCCAACAGATCCCGTAGCTGAAGACGATATTAAGAATGAATTCACACCGAATGTTGGGGCAGGTTTCTTCTTGTATTCCGATAAAGCCTACGTCGGATTATCTGCGCCAAATTTATTGACAAGAACGCGCTATGACGATAATGAAGTAAAGACCATGCGTCAAAAGATGCACTTGTATTTAACAGGGGGTTACGTTTTTGAGTTAAATCCAAATTTGAAGTTTAAGCCAGCGACCATGCTCAAAATGGAACAAGGATCTCCATTGCAAGTGGATGTAAGTGCAAACTTTATGTTTTTGGATAAACTTACTCTTGGAGCAGCTTATCGCTGGGACGCTTCTGTCAGTGGACTTGTAGGATTCCAAGTGTCAGAAAATATATTTGTAGGTTATAGTTATGATGCAGAAACAAGTAAGTTAGCGCGTTATAATTCAGGCTCTCACGAGATATTTATGCGTTTTAGTTTGTTTAACAGCTACAAGCGCGTTGCTGCGCCGAGGTTCTTCTAAAAGAAAGTATTATGGTAAAACAAATCATACGAGTTGGAATATTGATTCTTGCCTTGAGTCTTGGACAGTTAAGCTATTGTCAGATTAAGAAAGAAAAGCAAGCGGATAAAAGCTTTGATCGAACCGCCTATATTGATGCCATTCAGATTTATGAAGGAATGGTAGAAAAAGGATATGTCAATGGTTCTATTCTACAAAATTTAGCGGATGCTAATTATTTCAATGGAAAATTGTTAGAAGCGAATAAATGGTATACCGAATTGTTTGAAGGACAATACGAAGATAAAAACTTAGGACAACTACCATCTGAATATTACTACCGCTATAGTCAGACTTTAAAAGCAGTCAAGAATTACGAGAAAGCAGATGAATTGATGGAACAATTCTCGCGCATCGAAAAGGAGGATCAAAGAGTAACGGAGTACAACAAAGATAGAGCCTATCTCTCGCGTATTGAAAAGTATGTGAACCAATATGAAGCTGAACTATTGCAGATAAACAGTGCGTTCTCTGATTATGGAGGAACAATTATAGGAAATGATTTTGTCTTTACTTCGGCTCGAGCAACGGATCATCAGCATAAACTCAAGATTCACTCCTGGACCAATGAGGGCTATACAAGTTTGTATCGTGCAAAAATAGACGGAAGTGGAATGGCAAATCCAGAACGCTTTCCTCTAGATGAAGCGCCTTATGTCAATGACGCAACGGCTGTGTTTAACCAAGATGGTACCATCATGTTCTTTACAAGAAATAATGCGAAATCCAATGGTAAAAGTAAACAAAACAAAGATCACAACTCATCGTTGAAAATTTATAGAGCATTAAAGCAAACGGATGGGTCGTGGGGACGAGTACTGGAATTGCCCTTTAATTCGGATAATTTCAATACAGCCCATCCGGCTTTAACTCCTGATGATAAATGGCTGTATTTTGCCTCTGATCGAGATGGAGCTATAGGACAATCCGATTTGTATCGTGTGGCTGTGTTTAAAAATGATGGCTATGGTCCAGTAGAAAACCTCGGTCCAAGCATCAATACAGAAGGAAGAGAGAATTTTCCTTTTATTTCATCAGACAATCAACTCTATTTTGCTTCTGATGGATATCCAGGTCTAGGAGGAATGGACGTATTTGTTACCCAACTCAATGGCGATGGTACTTTTGGTCCAATTGTCAATATGGGAGAACCCATCAATAGTAGTATGGACGATTTTGGTTTTTACTTGAAAGATGGTACTGGATTTGTGAGTTCCAATCGTGCGGGTGGAATGGGATCAGACGATATCTATAAATTGACAGAACGATCATGTGTTAAAAAAGTGGAAGGGAAAGTGTATGATATTGAAACGAAAGAAGTACTTGCTAATGCCAAAATTGTCGTTTCAGATGGGCTATACGAAAAGAGTACTACATTGCAAAGCAATGATAAAGGACAGTTTACAATTTCAGATTTAGGGTGCGGTATAAAATACCGTATCAGACCTGAAAAAGAAGCTTATAACACAGTAGAATTGGTGTTTTCATTTGAGCGTGATTCAGAGGTAAAAACGTTTGATATTGGTTTAGAACGCGCAGTGAAACCTTTGCAGGTGAATGATGACTTATTTAAACGTTTACAGTTAAAACCAATTTATTTTGATTTTGATAAAACAATCATACGCAAGGATGCTGCGATTGAATTGATGAAAATCGTAGAAGTTATGCAGCAATATCCAACCATGAAAATAGACGTTCGTTCCCATACAGATAGTAGAGGAAATGATACATATAATTTGAACCTATCTGATCGCCGTGTAAAAGCCACTATTGAGTGGATGACTAAACAAGGTATCGAAGCTAGTCGTCTGACTGGACGCGGCTATGGAGAAACACAATTGCTCAATGGTTGTAGCAATGGCGAACATTGTACAGATGCAGAGCATCAAGTCAATAGACGAAGTGAATTTATTATTAAAGAAATTTAAAATATAGGGAAATATAATTTAAACAACTAATCACATGAAAAAGAAATGGATTTTATTTGGTGCTTTTTGTACCGGAACAATAAGTTACGCTCAAGTTGGAATAGGTACGGCTACTCCTAATCCTTCTTCTCAACTTGAAATAACTTCTGATAAAAGAGGTGTTCTAATCCCTCGAGTTGAATTGAAAAGTCTTACTGACAATGGTACGATTACCAATGGAAATGTTGAAAGTTTATTGGTTTATAACGTAACAGATTCAGGAGATTTACAACCAGGATATTATTTTTGGAAAGGAAATAATTGGAATCGATTTTTAACAGAATTAGATGGTAAAGAATGGAGTAATGCAAAAAATAAAAGTTTTGTAGTTGAAAATGATTTACTTAAACTATATGATGAAAATGATGATGTTATTTTTATAGATCTTCAAAGTTTAAATATCGTTACCACGTTAGTTAAAGATTCATCAGGTAACGGAAAGTATACGTATAAAAATGAGGCAGGGACGGAAGTCGTAATTGATGTTCAGGCTGATGTGATCAACAACTTCGAAGACATAATCAATAATACGAATGTTCAAGAAATTTTAAATCAATACCTTACAGAGAATGCGGGAAACGTTCACTATGACGGAAATTCCTTTACGTATGTCAATGAAGATGGAGATACAG
>NZ_JBBPHJ010000032.1:0-31873 GCF_038039665.1 Myroides sp. C4067 | reverse complement strand
CCTTTTTAGATTAACTAGACTTTTTGCCTAGTCCCCAACTTTTGTCACTGATCCTATTGTTTTCTCTACTTGGTCTAGACTACCGTACTCATCTTGATCTCCTTGTATAAATAACAATGGAGACACTATTCCCTTCATCTCCTCTTCTACTGTCCAATCTTGGTATTCTGGAGATAACCAAGTATCTACCCATGCTCGGACTACATCATCTACCTTAGTTCCGTGATATTTCACTAAGCGCTCAGCTAAATCTGTAGTCTCATAAGCAGTCTTAGCAGCTTGTACTCCTTCTAAAGTTACTTTCTCTACAAAGATATGTGCTGCCTCAGCTACTAAGGCTAAAGTGTGATCTGGATACATTGCTGCAAATAATAAAGCAATAGACGCACCATCACTATGCCCAAATAAAGCAACGCGCTCTAACTCTAATTCTTCCAATAAGTCTTTTAAGAATACTGCTTCTTGCTTTAGATAGTCTTTTCCTCTCTTCGTAGTATCCATCTTATCTGATAGTCCATACCCTACTCTGTCATATACTAATACATCACACTGCAACCGTTCTGCTAACAATTCTGGCCAATCTCTCCACAGGGTAACACAGCCTAATGAATCATGTAGTAATACTAGTGTGTACTTACTCTCTCCTTGATAAAAAAAGTGTTTATAAAAAATATTCTTTTGATTGACTAAGACACAATCTTGAATAGCTGTAATCATTTACGGTAAGTTTTATTGTCGTTAGTCTCAAAAATAAAAAGGATATCTGGGGTGTGCAAATAAGATTCTGTAGGATATTTTGCCTAGTCCCCAACTTTTGTCACTGATCCACTTTTTGCCTAGTCCCCAACTTTTGTCACTGATCCATTATTTTACACTTTCCTCCCCAACTTTTAACGTTGATCCGTTATTATTCTGTTTAAAGAGATCAACTAAAACAATTTAAAAACAAAAAAGCCTCAACGTAAGTTGAGGCTTCTGTGATCCAATCAGGATTCGAACCTGAGACCTACTGCTTAGAAGGCAGTTGCTCTATCCAGCTGAGCTATTGGACCTAACCAAAAAACATTAGATGTTTTTCTTTCGTCGGGGTGGCAGGATTCGAACCTGCGACCTCCTGCTCCCAAAGCAGGCGCGATGACCGGGCTACGCTACACCCCGAAAAAAGCGGAGAGACAGGGACTCGAACCCTGGCATCGGTTACCCGATGACAGATTAGCAATCTGCTCCGTTACCACTCCGGCACCTCTCCGTTGCTAAGAGAATTACTTCTCTAATGCGGATGCAAACTTAGCACTACTTTTGGTTCTATGCAAGCTTTTGAAAGAAAAAAACAACAAAAAATTACCACATAAAAACAAACCTATTCATAGTCAATGAAGTAAACACAAATAAAAAAAACATTATTTTTTTATTTCTTAGATAATTATCCAAAATCAAGATATTTTATGTATTTTCCCACATCTTTATTGAGCCTTACAGAAGGTCTAAAGTTTTAAAACAAAAATCAAACTTAATTAATTCTATAAATTATGAGTAAAAAAGTAGTTATTGTTTCTGCTGCTAGAACACCAATAGGAAGTTTCTTAGGAAGTTTATCAACTGTACCAGCTACAGTATTAGGTGCTACTGCTATTAAAGGGGCACTAGATAAGATCAACCTTGATGCTAATCTAGTAGATGAAGTATTGATGGGGAATGTAGTTCAAGCAGGAGAAGGACAAGCACCTGCACGTCAAGCGGCTTTAAAAGCAGGTTTGTCTAAAGAGGTAGCTTGTACTACAATAAATAAAGTTTGTGCATCAGGCATGAAAGCGATTATGCAAGGGACACAAGCTATTATGGCAGGTGATGCAGAAATAGTTGTAGCAGGTGGAATGGAGAATATGAGTATGATTCCTCATTATGTACACATGCGTAATGGTAACAAATTTGGTCCTGCAACTATCATTGATGGTTTACAAAATGACGGTCTAGTAGATGCATATGACAATAATGCTATGGGAGTATCTGCAGACTTATGTGCTAGTACACATAATATCTCAAGAGAAGAACAAGATAACTTCGCTATTAAATCTTATGAGCGTTCTGCAAAAGCATGGGATGCTGGTAAGTTTAACAACGAGGTAGTTCCTGTATCTGTACCTCAACGAAGAGGAGATGCTATCGTAGTTTCTAAGGATGAGGAATACACAAATGTAAAATTAGATAAGATTACTTCTTTACGCCCTGCTTTTACAAAAGAAGGAACGGTGACTGCTGCTAATGCTTCTACTATCAATGATGGAGCTGCTGCTGTAGTAATCATGAGCGAAGAAAAAGCATTAAGCTTAGGATTAAAACCTCTAGCTTATATCAAAGGATATGCGGATGCTGCTCAAGAGCCTGAGTGGTTTACTACTGCTCCTGCTAAAGCATTGCCTAAAGCGCTTAAAAAAGCGAATGTAGCTATCGAAGATGTGGACTTCTTCGAATTTAACGAAGCGTTCTCTGTAGTTGGTATTGCTAATACTAAATTACTTAATATCGATCCAGAAAAAGTAAACGTAAACGGTGGAGCTGTTTCTTTAGGTCACCCTCTAGGATGTTCTGGTGCTCGTATCATCGTAACATTATTAAGTGTATTAGAACAAAACAATGCAAAAATAGGAGCTGCTGCTATCTGTAATGGTGGTGGTGGTGCATCAGCATTAGTTATCGAAAGAGCTTAATTTTTAATAATATATTCAAGATGAGTTTGATTAGTTCAAACTCATCTTTTATTTTTGTACTTTAATTCAAACCTATATTATGTTTGCATATTGCAACCTTGCCATTGTACCCTTAAGACTTGAACCAAGCGACAGAAGCGAAATGGTCTCTCAAGTCCTTTTCGGTGAACACTTTACTATTTTAGAAAGAACAGAGAAGTGGTCGAAAATAGAATTAGCTTTCGACAAGTACCAAGGTTGGATCGATAATAAACAATATCAAGAAATCTCTGAAGAAGATTATAAATACCTTCAAAACACATCTGTTATTCACTCTGCGGAGTTAGTAGACTTTATTTCTTCTAACAACAATCACTTAATGGCAGTACCTCTTGGTAGTTGTCTTACAGGATTAAAAAAGAACAGCATCAATACAGATAACTTCACTTATGAAGGACTGACTATCACTGGTCAATTTACAAAACAAACTTTTCTAAAGACTGCATTTATGTACTTAAATACTCCTTACTTATGGGGAGGGAAAACGCCTTTCGGAATAGACTGTTCTGGTTTTACACAAATGGTTTACAGAATCAATGGATATAGAATTCCTCGTGATGCCTCACAACAAGCAGCTATAGGAGAAGCCTTAAGCTTCATCGAAGAAAGCGAAATAGGCGACTTAGCTTTCTTTGACAATGCTGAGGGTAATATCATCCATGTAGGGATAATCATGGAGAACAACTATATCATACACGCTCATGGAAAAGTCCGTATAGACAGACTAGATCACTTAGGAATTTATAATATCGATTCTGGTAGACATACTCATAAACTAAGAGTAATCAAGAAAATCATTTAAGTCTATAGTAAGTTTAGGTCTCCGCTTTTCTAATGGAAGCACAATTCATTACAAGGACTTATATAATTGTTTTTTAATTGGCTATTTTATCCTATTTAGCTCAAAAACTATTCGTTAAGACAATAGAAAGTATTTGATATTGCAAAAAAAATAAACGTATCTTTGCTGCAAATATCGACATATATGAATACTTTCGAGCAATTTAATCTACCGAAAGCCCTTGAAAAAGCTCTTAATGAGCTTAATATTATTTCACCAACTCCTATACAAGCTAAATCATTTCCAGTTATTCTTTCTGGAAGAGATATGATGGGTATTGCCCAAACAGGTACAGGAAAGACATTTGCCTACCTTCTACCTATCTTAAAACAATGGAAGTTTAGCCATGCTGAATCTCCTAGAGTAGTGATACTAGTACCTACACGTGAACTTGTAGTACAAGTAGTAGATGAAGTAGAAAAGCTTACAGCCTATATGTCTGTAAGAACATTAGGGGTATATGGTGGTACCAATATCAATACACAACGAAAAGCTGTCTATGAAGGTGTAGATATCCTAGTAGGTACACCTGGACGTATGATGGACTTAGCTCTAGATGGAGTATTGCGTTTTGATAATTTACAGAAGTTAGTCATTGATGAATTTGATGAAATACTAAACTTAGGGTTTAGAACACAGCTTACATCTATTCTTACAATGATGAAAGGAAAACGTCAAAATATCTTATTCTCTGCTACTATGACAGAAGAAGTAGACGAAGTACTTGACGAATATTTTGACTTCCCTGAAGAAGTATCTCTTGCTCCTTCTGGAACTCCGTTAGAGAATATAGATCAACAGATATATAATGTACCTAACTTCAACACGAAGTTAAATCTATTAATGCACTTACTTAGCAATAAAGAAGAGTTTAATAGAGTACTTATCTTTATCAACAGTAAACGTCTTGCAGATGTTGTAATGGAAAAGCTAGAAGCAGCCTTTCCTGAAGAATTCACTGTAATTCACTCTAACAAATCTCAGAACTTCCGTATGAGATCTATGGCTGAGTTCCAAGCGAATGAATTAAGAGGTCTTCTAACTACAGATATAATGGCTCGTGGACTTGATATCTCTGATATTAGCCACGTAATCAACTTACAGTTCACTGACTCTCCAGAACAGTATATTCACCGAATAGGACGTACAGGACGTGCTGATAAAAAAGGTACGGCTATCTCTATCGTAGACCCTAAAGAGGAAGAAGTAAAATTAGCTGCAGAGATTCTAATGGAGAAAGAACTTAGAGCAATGACAATCCCAGAAGAAGTAGTCATCTCTGAGTCACTTATGGAGTTTGAAAAATCTAAGTTAAAGTCTAAACAACTTGCTAAGGTTAAAAAGCCAATAGAAAAAGGAGCTGCTTTCCACGAGAAAAAAGACAAAAACCAAAAGGTAAATCTTGGAGGTCCTGGTAAACGTAACCCACGTAAAACTAAACCTCGTAACAGAGCAGTAGAAGCCAAAAGAGCTGCTAAACGCAAGAACAAATAAGATAATCGAACCATAAAAAAGCGTGCTAAATCAAGATTTAGCACGTTTTTTTTATATCTAAAAATATTCTCTTAAAAGAAAGAATACATATTTACTCTTTTATGTTTTCTTCTACAGCCTGTGGATTGTGTTTATACTTAAATATAATAGCAAACAATATAGTTACTACTAAAGCATATCCTGCGAATATAAGCCATGAATGTCTCCAACCTTCTAACTGTAAAGTAACATCTTCTTGGCTATATACAAAGTGATTCACAATGTACTGAGCGATAAGCATACCTATTGTTGCACCAAAACCGTTAGTCATCATCATAAAAACCCCTTGAGCTGAAGAACGAATATCTTCACTTGTTTCATTATCTACATATAGAGAACCTGATACATTAAAGAAGTCAAATGCGATTCCATAAACGATCATAGACAATATAAACATCCATACTCCATTTCCTGGATCACCTATACCAAAGAATCCGAAACGTAGAACCCAAGCAAACATTGACATCAACATTACCACTTTAATACCAAATTTTCTAAGAACAAATGGAATTAATAAGATACACAATGTTTCCGAAACTTGAGATAACGAGATTAACGCATTAGCATTATGTGCCCCCCAAGAGTCAGCGTATTCTGGTACTTTAGAGAAACTCGTGATAAAAGGATTAGCATACCCATTCGTAATCTGCAATGACACTCCTAACAACATTGAGAAGATAAAGAATACAGCCATCTTCTTCTCTTTAAACAAACTGAATGCCTTTAGTCCAAAAGCATCTGCTAAACTCTGTTTCTCATTAGATTTATTAATAGGACAATTAGGCAATACAAAACTGTATAAGAAAAGAACTATTCCTAAAACACCTGATACAAAGAATTGATAATAATTAGATTGGAAACTCTCAAAAGCGATATCTCCACCAAAGTTAAATCCTAAAGAACCATCACTGTGGAACCCAAAGAAGTTAACAAACAACATCGCACAGATAAATCCTACTGTACCAAAAGTACGTATAGGCGGAAAGGCCTTAATCGTATCGAGGTGATTCTGTTTTAATATTGCATAAGAAGTTGAATTAGATAAAGCGATTGTAGGCATAAAGAAAGCTACACTACAAGTGTAAAGTGTAAAGATCGTTGTAAAGTCTACATCCCCTCCTGCTATAAAACCGTAATAACCTGTAGCAATCATAAAAATAGCTGCAGCTAAGTGATTCAATCCTAACAACCTCTGAACTGGTATCCATCTATCAGCTACTATCCCCATGATAGCAGGCATAAAAATAGATACTATACCTTGCATGGCATAAAAAAGACCAATCTTAGGCCCTAGCCCAACTGATCCTAAATAGTTCCCCATAGATGTTAAATAAGCCCCCCAAACAGCAAATTCGAGGTAACTCATCAACGTCAATTTTGCTTTTACATTCATTACGTGTGATATTATTTCTGTGTTATTAGTTTAAGAGTTTACGCCCTTAAACCTCGTTTTATAAGTGTGTTTATAATAATTTATTTAATTCTTTTATGCGCTAACTCCAGAATTAAATTAAACTGTTCTTCTATAGTTAAATTAGAATTATCTACCTCTATCGCATCATCTGCCTTTACTAGTGGTGAATCTGCTCTGCTTGTATCTATTTTATCCCTTTCTACTACATTGTGAAACACTGCATCATAACTCACATTAGGGTCTTTATCTTTCAATTCGTCAAAACGTCTTTGAGCACGTATTTCTGGAGAGGCAGTCATAAATATCTTTAACTCTGCATCAGGAAACACAACTGTTCCTATATCTCTTCCATCCATTACTACTCCCTTAGACTTACCTAAGTTTTGTTGTTGTTCTACCAGCTTTCTTCTTACCTCAGGTACTTCTGCTATCTGACTTACGAACTGTGATACTTCTAAACTGCGTATCACACCTTCTACATTCTCTTGGTTTAAGAACACTTCTGCAAATCCTTTCTCTGGATTGTACTCAAAGTGTAGTTCTACTGATGGTAATGACTCTATTAATCCTTCTCTATTGAAGTAATTTTCTTTTATCAAACCTTTTCTCATTGCAGACAAAGTAACCGCTCTATACATAGCTCCTGTGTCTATATATACATAGCTAAGAGACTTCGCTAATGATTTCGCTAATGTACTTTTCCCCGTAGAGGAAAACCCATCAATCGCTATAGTAATCTTTTTCAAATTGAAAAATTTAAAATTAGTTTAAAACTCATTGATTTGTCAAATATAGTAGTATTTATAAGCTTTCGTATCTTTTTAAAAACACTTTATAAATAGCTATTTTTAATCAAAATACCTTTTTAAAACATTCATTGTAAAACAAATACTAAAAAAGCACCTTAAAAATACGACTATTTTCTACAATAATGGCTAGCAAAAGTAAGTTAATCTGTAAAAATTCCCATCATTTTAAGGACACAAAATACAGTCAAGAGCCTCTTATAACTAAAAAAGCCTCACTTTATAAAGTGAGGCTTTCTCTATCCTATCTAATAAGTTTTACTTTTTAGCTACTTCTAGCTTCTTAGCATTCTTTACCTTCTGATTTGTAATTGCGATCTCTAGAACTTCTTCCATTTTATCTACATAATGGAAAGTCAATCCTTTAAGATACTCTTCTTTAATATCATCGATGTCTTTTTTATTGTCTTTACACAAGATGATCTCTTTCACATTAGCACGCTTAGCTGCAAGAATCTTCTCTTTAATACCTCCTACAGGAAGCACCTTACCTCTTAAAGTTATCTCACCTGTCATCGCTAAGTTCTTTTTCACTTTGCGTTGAGTAAATGACGATACCATAGAGGTCAACATCGTAATACCTGCACTAGGACCATCTTTAGGCGTTGCTCCTTCTGGTACGTGGATATGTATCTTATAATTGTCAAATACTTCTTGAGCTATGCCCAACTCTTCTGCATGAGCCTTTATATACTCTAATGCGATAGTAGCAGACTCTTTCATCACTGTCCCTAAGTTACCTGTGATAGAAAGCTCTCCTTTACCTTTAGAGATAATTGACTCTATATATAGAATATCTCCTCCTACACTAGTCCACGCTAATCCTGTTACTACACCAGCCACATCATTATTCTCATACTTATCATTTTCAAAACGTGGTGTACCTAAGATCTTTTTGATATCCTCTTCTGTCATCTTCACATTATACTCCTCTTCCATCACGATATTCTTAGCCACACCTCTAGCAATGTGTGCTAGTTGTTTATCTAAGCCACGTACTCCAGACTCTCTTGTATAATTTGTGATGATAAACTCCATCTGCTTTTTACCAATCACTACATCTTTAGAAGTTACTCCATGTGCCTTTAATTGTTTTTCTAACAGGTGCTGTTTTCCTATCTCTACTTTTTCTTCTATCGTATACCCTGTCATCTCGATAATTTCCATACGGTCTCTTAATGCAGGTTGTATAGTACTTAAACTATTAGATGTCGCGATGAACATCACCTTAGATAAGTCATACCCCATCTCTAAAAAGTTGTCATAGAACTCGTGATTTTGTTCTGGATCTAATACTTCTAACAATGCAGAAGAAGGATCACCATTATGACTAGAAGACAGCTTATCTATCTCATCTAATAAAAACACAGGATTAGATGTCTTTGCTTTCTTTAGACTCTGAATAATACGTCCAGGCATAGCCCCGATATATGTCTTTCTATGCCCTCTAATCTCAGCTTCGTCACGCAATCCTCCTAGAGAAATACGTACATACTCACGACCTAATGCATCTGCTATAGATCTACCGATAGAGGTCTTACCTACCCCTGGAGGTCCATATAGACATAGAATAGGAGACTTAAGATCGTTTCTTAACTTCAGAACAGCTATGTGCTCTAAGACACGCTTCTTCACCTCTTCTATTCCATAATGATCTTTATCTAACTGCTTCTGAGCATTCTTTAAATTAAAGACATCCTTAGAATAGTGATTCCAAGGCAACTCTAAAAACAACTCTAAATAGTTTCGTTGAATACCAAACTCAGCTACTTGAGGGTTCATTCTTTGGAACTTCATTAACTCCTTATCGAAGCGCTCCTGTACTTCCTTAGACCACTTTTTATTAGCAGCTTTCTTACGCATTTCTTCAAACTCCTCTTCATTTGAGAAACCACCCAATTCTTCTTGAATTGTTTTCATTTGTTGGTGTAAGAAATACTCTTTTTGCTGCTGGTCTAAATCAACTCTAACTTTCGTTTGAATATCATTGCGCAACTGAAGTTTTTGCAACTCTAAAGTCATCATCTTTAGAGCTTCTAATCCTCTAGCATTTAGATCATCTATATTAAGTAATCGTTGCTTATCAGCAATATCCATACTCATATTAGAAGACACGAAGTTAATTAAGAAAGATTCACTAGAAATATTCTCAATAGCAAATGCTGCATCTGATGGTATATTAGGATTCTCTTTGATAATTTCTAAAGCAGTCTCCTTAATAGAATCTACTATAGCTGAGAACTCTTTATTCTTCTTGCTAGGACGCTTCTCTTCACGAGCCACCACATTAGCCTTCATATAAGGCTCTTCTTGTGTTAGTTCTGTAATCTCAAAACGTTTTTTACCCTGTAAGATAACTGTGATATTTCCGTCAGGCAACTTTAATAACTTGATAATACGAGCCACTGTCCCTGTATGGTATATCTCATTGATACCAGGATCATCTGTACCCTCATCTATCTGCGCTACTACACCTATCGTTTTATCTCCTTTATTTGCTCTATTTAATAATTCAATAGACTTATCTCTACCTGCTGTAATAGGAATCACTACACCTGGGAATAATACCATGTTTCGCAATGGTAATATCGGAAGTGAAGTAGGTAACTCTTCTTTATTCATTTCTTCTTCATCTTCACTCGAAAAAATTGGAATAAACTCTGAATCTCCATCTCCTAAATCTTGTAACGACAAGTTGTCAAATGTTATTATTTTTTGATTTGCCATATGTATTTTTACGTCATTTTGTCAGTTAACAGTTTTTTTTCGACATAGCCTAACTACAACCACACCCATAACCTACTGATTACCAACAAAAACATTAATTTTTAATTGTTCTACCTATATAATATTTCAATCTTTATGCCACAAAAAAATCCTTACTCTTATGGCAAGGATTTTTTCTCTTTTATGTTAAAATACAAAATATTATTTACTCGGCGAAGAAATAATTATAACAGAAAAATCTCCATAAGTGATTTTTACTCTTTTATCTTGGTCTTCTTCTTCCACTCCTACTAAAGTAGCTTCAAATCTACCTTTTAATAAAAACTTATTAGGATCATCTTTATCTTTCTCTGCATAATCAAAACGCAAGAAACCTTCACTCTCTGCCACATCTTTAGACGTGTACTTAACTCCATAAGGAGAAGTATACTCTACGTTAAACCATCCTAATTTCTTAAAATCTTTAGGATCATTCGATACAACGATATCATTATTATAAGGAAAATCTAATACTATCTTCTGTGTCTTCTCTACACCATCTATACTAGATACGTATGCTCTTCCTGCTTTTACTTCTACAGACTCCTCAGGATTAGTAAAAGGTTCATTATCTGCAAACGCTTCTAAGTACGTAGCCTCTTTTCTAACAAAAGGGATATCTACAAAGTTTCCACTAATAGGAAATGACTTTAAGTTAGGGTCATCTTGTATACTTGGCATCATGCGCTTAATATCAAAATCACCAGACAATACTCTTGCCTTTCTATTAATATTACCTATAGACATAATCCCTGTCACGATATTAGGACGCAATGTGTCCTTCGTAGTATACAGAAGCTTATTCTCCCAAGAATAGTAATTACTCTCATTCACATTAGTAGGAAAGTTACCTGACTGAAACTTTAAAGTTCTAAGGATCAGTTCGTCATTTTCATAATTCTCACTTCCTGTTAACTTCACTTTTATTTCTAAACGTCCGTTTTTATCTAACTCAGCTACTATTCCTTCTCTCATTAAGATAGTCTCTCCCTGATTATGAATAGTCATAATCGGCTTACCTACTCCCTGCTCACCTTCTATGATAGAGTCATAAGATTCATTATCACACGAAGCTACGGTCATAGCTGTGATAGAAAATAAACTAATCGCTAATATTCTAAATGTCTTTTTCATATTATATCTTACTATTCGTAAAGTAATCAATTTTTAAAAATATTTCAATAACAAAAATACAATCTTATTTCTTTTTTAATACTAATTCTATCTTTTATTAGGTATTCTTAATAACAGAACAAAACCTACAGCAAAAAATAAGATTAAAAACAATATAGCATTCTGCATCTTACCTGTTATATCACTGACTAGCCCATACATAGACATCCCTAGTACAATACCTAACTTCTCTGTCACATCATAAAAACTAAAGAATGAAGTAGTATCTGTGGTCTCTGGTAGTAGTTTAGAATAAGTAGATCGAGACAACGATTGTATTCCTCCCATTACTAATCCCACAAAACTAGCTGCCACATAGAACTCATTAGGTGTGATTATAGTATATGCATACAGACATATTATAATCCATAACGCATTTAATACACATAACGTATAAATATTGCCAATTTTTTTTGACAATAGAGAAGTCAAATAAGCTCCTAGTACAGCAACTAACTGGATCATCAGTATACTTAATATTAAGCCTGTCGTACGCTGAGTATCGTTTTCCCATGCGATTTCCTTTTCTCCAAAATAAGCTGCGATAATCATCACCGTCTGTACAGCCATACTATAAACAAAAAAAGCGACTAAATACCTCTTTAATGCAACATACTCTTTTAGCTCTCCCCACACTCTTTTTAACTCTCTAAATCCTTTAAAAAACAACGATTTAGTGATTTTCTTCTCATTTTTAAAATCTGGTAAATACCTAAAAGTATAAAGGCTAAACCCTATCCACCATAGCCCTACTAATATAAAGGAGAAACGCATCGCTGTCATCGCTGTTGTAAAACCAAAGATGTCATACTTCATGACTAACAATAAGTTTAACAATAACAGTATCACACTCCCGATATATCCTAGTGCATATCCTTTTGCACTTATTCTATCTTGTTGTTCAGTAAATGCTATATCAGGCAAATAAGAATTATAGAAAACTAAACTTCCCCAAAAACCAATTAACCCAAACATATAGATCAATAAGCTCAATAGCATATAGTCTAGACTAAAAAAATAAAGAAGCATACACGATATAGACCCTACACCACAGAACAACTTCATAAAGAACTTTTTAGTCCCTAGATAATCTGCTATTCCTGATAATATAGGCGATAGTATACATACTATTAAGAATCCTATCGCAGTGATATAACTAATAATTGACTCACTCTTAATAGAGGTTCCCCAAAAGTCAAAACTATCAATGTTCAACTCTCTAAATAAAGATCCATAATACAACGGAAAGATAGATGACGAAATAACTAAAGCATATACAGAATTAGCCCAATCATAAAACGCCCATGCATTTAAAAGTTTTTTATCCCCTTTTACAAAACTTTTCATAGTCTAGTCTATTTAAAAAAATAAGCTACCCAAAGGTAGCTTACTCTATTTTTATCTTCCGAAAGATACACCAAATTTTGCTGCTTCAGCTTTCGCTTCAGGAATTAATTTCTTCAAATTAGCAATACGCTCTTGATTACTAGGGTGTGTGCTCATCCATGAGCTCCCACCTCCACTGCCATCTCTGGCAGCCATTCTACTCCAAAAACTAACTGCTTCTTCTGGATTATACCCAGCGATAGCCATTAGTGTCAGGCCTATCTTATCAGCCTCTGTCTCATGTGATCTACTGAAGGGCAACATTCCTGCCACATTACTACCATACCCATATAGTCCTGCGCTTAACTGTTTAGTCGTAGCGCTAGACTTAGCAGTAGCTGCATCTATTGCCACAGCTCCTGCCTGCTGTAACATACCTGCACTCATGCGCTGTTGTCCGTGATTAGCTAATGCGTGAGCGACTTCATGCCCCATCACTACAGCTATTCCTGCATCTGTCTGACAATATGGCAAAATACCTGTGTAGAACACAATCTTACCTCCAGGCATACACCACGCATTCACTTCCTTATCATCTACTAAGTTATACTCCCACTTATAGTCATTAAGATAACTCCCATACCCATTAGCCGTCAACCAAACCTCTGCTGCTTTCTTAATTTTTACACCTACGTCAGCTACACGTTGTGCATCTTTTGTCCCTTTTACCACCTTATGTTCCTTTAAGAAAGTATCATATTGTGAAAAAGACATTGGAAACAACTCAGCATTAGAAGTAAATGCCATCGTTTTTTTACCTGTAAAAGGATTTGTTGCACAAGCAGTTAACAACAAAAAAGTTCCGATAGAGAATACGATTTTTTTCATTATTTTTTATTTTCAAAATTAATAGGAATTCGCATAATTCAAAAACTTTTACTTTTATAATAATTCTTTTAGATTCTTTTATTTTGTAATTTTACCTCCTTAGAACATTATTATAATGCAAAGTCAAAAACCAAAACAATCGCTTGAAATACCAAAAAGCATAATAGTAATAGGAAAAACATTACAATTATTTTCAAATAACCTAGCGACTAGATTTGCTCAGAACTTATTCATCACTCCTCTTAAATTTAAACCACCAAAAAGAGAGAAGGAGATGTTTGATAAAAGTGTTGTCACTAAAATAACCGTGCCAGCTCTGCGCAAAGACATCGTAGTATACCAATATGGAACCAATAAAGCTGCTGATAAAAAAGCACTTCTTATACACGGATGGAACGGTAGAGGTACGCAGCTAGTGACTATTGCTAATATGCTCATGAGGTCTGGATATGACGTCGTTAGCTTCGATGCGCCTGGTCATGGCAAGTCTCCTAAGACGAAGACGAATATGACAGAATTTATTGCTTCTGCATTCGAAGTAGAGAAACAGTTTGGTCCATTCGAACTCGTTATCGGTCACTCACTAGGAGGAATGACTACTATGAATGCGCTTAGAGATGGTCTAAAAGCTAAAAAAGCTGTCATACTAGGAAGTGGAGACGTGGTAAAGGATGTAATAGATGACTTCGTCAAACAAATAGAACTAAAACCTATTATCTCTAAAAAGATTCAAGAACGATTCGAAACTCAGTTTAACCAAACTATGGAGAGCTACACTGTACACTTAGCAGCAGAAGAAATAGACATTCCGCTTCTAATTATGCATGATGAAGATGATTTAGACGTTAATGTAAGAGCTGCTTATGCAATTAAAAAACACAGCAAGAATGCAGAGATTATGATCACATCAGGTCTTGGACACCGCAAGATCTTAGGAGATAAAAAAATAATAGAACGCATCAAAGCTTTCATAGAACAATAGATAAATGAAAACAGTTGTATTCGGTTGTATCATTCTAAGTATATTAGCCTGTAAAGATGTAAACTATCAAAAGATACCAAAGATGAAAAAAGATAAAACAACAACAGAACAAGAATGGCAACAAGCCCTTACCCCTGCTGAGTACTATGTACTACGAGAAAAAGGGACTGAACGTCCATTCACTGGAGAATACAACGACTTTAACGAAAAAGGGACATATCACTGTGCAGGATGTGGACAACTATTGTTCAGCTCTGATACTAAATTTGATGCACACTGTGGCTGGCCATCATTTGACAAAGCGATAGAAGGTTCTGTGACTTACATAGAAGACCTATCTCATGGAATGAAGAGAATCGAAGTGACCTGTTCTAACTGTAATGGACATCTAGGACATATCTTCCCAGATGGACCTACTGAGACTACAGGTATGAGATACTGTATGAACTCCATCTCATTAAAATTCAAAAAACAAGAATAACTATAGATAAAGAGAATAATGATTTAATTATTCTCTTTTTTTGTTTGTATACTTCCTATTTCACTTCACTCATATTTCTATCTAGCAGCGAATGAGTCCGTAGTGAGTCCGTTATGAGTCCGTAGTGAGTCCGTTAAAACATCTAATATAACGGAGTCAACACAGACAAACCATACTATGATTAAGTACGCATCACTTACAAGTATAAAACAAGATATAAAGGAAAGAGAAAGAAGACACACTAAACACAACACTACAGCTTAACTATACCATACTACTTTATCACAATAAGTGATAAGATACTAAATCTACTGGCTGTACTGCCCTTAAGAAGGGCTCTTCCTTCCTGAGCAGTTATCAATATAATAACTTCACTTGTTTAATATCAAATAGCGCTACACTATCATCTTCTTTTTTCACACTGAGTAGTCCATTCTTAGTCACCCCTAGTATAATTCCCATAAAACGAATACCACTAGGCAGTTCAAAAACACTAGGAACATTAATACGGTATAGACTTCGATGATATTCTTCCCATATAAATGTGCTACCAGAAGCTAGATACTTCTGACAGTATACTGTCAGTGACTCTAGTATGCTATGCATAAGTTCATCCTTATTTACTTTATCACCACATAATTTGAATAATGACGTGGCTTGTGGTAAATGATCGAAGTTTTCTTGGTTAGCATTTATACCTATACCTACTATTGACAAGGTTTCTCCGGAAGCTTTGATAATATTTTCGATCAAAATGCCACCTATTTTCTTATTATATGACAATATGTCGTTTGGCCACTTTATACTAAATGGCAGATTGTATAACTTTTTAAGACTAGAATATACACTTAAAGCAACTAGAATATTTAGATCAAAAACGTGCTCAGGGGTCTCTAACAATTCTTTCACTAACACACTAAACGTTAAGCTACTACCTACTTCCCCCTTCCATACACTTCCTCTCTGACCTTTGCCCTGAAACTGGTTTTCAGTAACGACAACAGTAAAGTTTTCTAGATTCGAATGCGTTAATATTTCCTTCAAATAAGTATTCGTTGACCCTATGGCATCGAGTTTGATAATATTCATGTAAAATAATTATAGACTAATCTGATCGATTTCATTATATTTGAATCCAAAATTAGCAAACATTACATTTAAACTAGAATAAAATAAGACAAAAAATAAATGGCAGACAAAAATATTAATAACGACGAATTGATTGCAAACATTGTAAAAGGGATAGAATCAGTTAAAGGTGAGAACATTACAATAATCGATTTAAGAGAAATAGACAACACTCCTTGCGATTACTTTATCATAGCTGATGGTAACTCTAACACTCAAGTTAATGCCATTTCAGGTTCTGTACAAAAATTAGTCTCTAAAGAATTACGTGATAAACCTTGGCACGTAGAAGGTGAAGATAATGCAGAATGGATTTTAATGGACTACGTAAACGTTGTTGTACATGTGTTTCAAAAACACATCCGTGAATTCTACAACATTGAAAGCTTATGGGGAGACGCTAAAATCACGACTATTGACAGCCAGTATTAACCACTAAACCAAAATTTCATGTCGGAAAATATGAAACCTAACCAAAATAAATCAAGATTTAATCCATGGGTATTATATGGTAGTATCTTGGTAATTATATTGGTGATAAATTTCCTTACTAATGGAAGCAGCTTTGGAAACTCAAGACAACTGGG
The DNA here is from genome assembly GCF_038039665.1 of Myroides sp. C4067. Classification (NCBI taxonomy): domain Bacteria; kingdom Pseudomonadati; phylum Bacteroidota; class Flavobacteriia; order Flavobacteriales; family Flavobacteriaceae; genus Myroides; species Myroides sp. C4067. The sequence goes on along the minus strand of NZ_JBBPHJ010000032.1, from coordinate 15,201 downwards.
ACTTTCTAAGCTATATGAATATGTAGATAAAGGATATGTTGAAAGAATTGACTTTAGCCGTTCTGTTGCTAAAGTATATTTAACACCAGAAGCTCAAAAGAGCAAAGAGTTTGAAGATTTAAACAAAAATAATATTCTTGGAAGAGAAAACGCAGGACCTCAGTTCTTAACTGATATTGGAGATTCTAAACTGTTTCAAGAAAAACTAGACAAAGCTACTACTGAAGGAAAGATTAAAGAATATAAATCTGAACCTGAAAGTAACTGGGGAGATATCCTTATTAGCTTCTTACCTATCATCATCATCATCGGATTCTGGTTATTCATGATGAGAAGAATGACTGGTGGTGGCGGAGCTGGTGGTGGAGGCCAAATCTTCTCTATCGGTAAATCTAAAGCAAAGTTATTTGACGAGAAAAACGACATTAAAGTTAGCTTTAAAGATGTAGCTGGACTAGAAGGTGCGAAAGAAGAAATCGTTGAAATCGTTGAATTCTTAAAGAACCCTGAAAAATATACTTCTATCGGAGGTAAGATACCTAAAGGAGCACTATTAGTAGGGCCTCCAGGTACAGGTAAGACTTTATTAGCTAAGGCTGTTGCTGGTGAGGCTCAAGTTCCTTTCTTCTCTCTATCGGGATCTGATTTCGTAGAGATGTTTGTAGGAGTAGGTGCTTCTCGTGTAAGAGACTTATTTAAACAAGCTAAAGAGAAATCTCCTGCAATTATCTTTATTGATGAGATTGATGCTGTAGGACGTGCTCGTGGTAAGAGCAACTTCTCTGGTTCTAACGACGAAAGAGAAAACACTTTAAACCAATTACTAACAGAGATGGATGGTTTTGGTTCTAATACTAACGTGATTGTATTAGCCGCTACTAACCGTGCTGAGATATTAGATAAAGCATTACTAAGAGCTGGACGTTTTGACAGACAGATCTATGTAGACTTACCAGACGTTAAAGAACGTGAGGCTATCTTTAAGGTACACTTACGAAACATCAAGAAAGTAGATAACCTAGATATCGACTTCTTATCTAAGCAAACACCTGGTTTCTCTGGTGCTGATATCGCTAACGTATGTAACGAGGCTGCATTAACAGCTGCTCGTAAAGATAAAAAAGAGGTGGATATGCAAGACTTCTTAGACGCTGTAGACAGAATCATCGGTGGTCTAGAGAAGAAAAACAAAATCATCTCTGCTGAAGAGAAATATGCTATCGCTATACATGAGGCAGGTCACGCTACAGTAAGCTGGATGTGTGAGCACGCTTCTCCACTAGTGAAAGTAACTATCGTTCCTAGAGGACAGAGTTTAGGAGCTGCATGGTACTTACCTACAGAAAGACAAATCGTGAGAACAGAACAAATGTTAGACGAGATGTGTGCTACTATGGGTGGACGTGCTGCTGAAAAGATAATCTTCGATAAGATATCTACTGGTGCATTAAGCGATCTAGAGAAAGTAACTAAACAAGCCAAGGCTATGGTTACTATTTACGGTCTGAACGAAAAACTAGGTAATATTACTTATTATGATTCGTCTGGACAAAGTGAATACAGTTTCGCTAAACCGTACTCAGAAGAAACTGCTCGTGTAATAGACCAAGAGATATCTTCTCTGATAGAAGGTCAATACGCAAGAGCTATTTCTATTTTGTCAGAGAACAAAGAAAAACTAGTACAACTAGCAGATTTACTTTGTGAAAAAGAAGTAATCTTCAAACAAGATTTAGAGAACATCTTCGGTCCTAGACCCTTTGATAAAGAAGGAGCAGTAGAACTTAATCTAACTACTGAAACAAAAACTGAAGATAACATAGAATAATAGAGGTTCAAGCTCTATAAACATTAAAAATCTTAACCTAAAGGCAACTTTAAGTTAAGATTTTTTTTATCTTTGAATACTTAATCAATTTATTTCATCGGAGTTTATTTTAATATGAGTTTTTTCAAGAAGTTATTAAAAGTATTTCAACCTTCTGACCCAGTAGAGGAAAGCCCTGCTGTGCATAAAAGTCAATACTTACCTGAAGAAAAACTTCCTGTGGATGAACTTTTTACTTTAAACTTTAAAGAGAATGGCGGCAAGTTTCTATACTGTGAAACACTAGATGAACTAAATGAATCTTTTATCAATATTCTCGTAGAGAATGATTGGTTTGAAACTGAAGCACAAACGTATGAAAGTCCTCTGTACTCTATGCTACAAGAGAACAATATAAAATATGGCGAAGTAAAGAACCCAACTTTCTTTTTCTCTGGGTGCGAAAACTTAATAGCCGAAGACGGTTCTATTCTATTTTGTGATAAACAAATCAAGAATAACAAAGCACACGATTTACCTGATAATATTGTAGTCCTAGCTAAGACTAGTCAAATGACTAGAACAAAAAGTGATGGCTTAAGAGAAATCAAAAGAAAATATGGTAGTGCACTACCTAGTAACATTACAACATTTAATTGCTTTAAACAATCTACCAATGAAAGCGATTTTTTAAGTTATGGTAGAACTCCCAAGAATTTGTATTTATTACTTTTAGAAGATCTATAATATGTCAGAAACAGTTACTCGAGCAATATCAGGCGTTGTATACATTGCGCTTTTGATTGGAGCAACGTTGTACTCACCTACTAGCTTTGAAATTCTTTTCGGAGCATTTATGTTCATTGCATCATACGAATTTGCAAAACTAATCAAGCTACCAAAATCATTAGCTATGATTATCTCTCTTATGGCCTCAGCGTGTCTTGCGTGGTATAGAGATATATTACCTATTAACGCGATAGCTATATTCGCAGCAGTAGTACTTCTTGCATTATTAGCAGAACTATTCACTACAAAAAAACCTAATCGATCATTTCCTATCAAAATGATTATATTCTTAGGTTATGTAATATCCTCATTTGTTACACTTCAATACTTACCATTTGTTAATGATGGCAATCAGCCTGTGTATGTTCCTCAAATCATTATTGGTATCTTAATAATGATCTGGACTAATGATACTTTTGCTTATATCACTGGAAAAAAATTTGGTAAAAATAAATTATTCGAAAGAATATCACCTAAGAAAACAATAGAAGGTTTTTTAGGGGGAATGTTGTTTACAATTATTGCAGGAACAATCTTAAGTCAATATTTCGACTTTTTTAATATTGTAATTTGGATAAGTAGTGCTATTTTTGTCAGCATTTTTGGAACGATCGGGGATTTAGTAGAATCTCATTTCAAAAGAGAGGCTGGTGTAAAAGACAGCGGTGCTATCATGCCAGGGCATGGTGGGATCTTAGATCGACTAGACAGTGTTATATTTGTAGCACCATTTTTGTATTTAATATATCAAATTTTATAACTATGTTTCACAAAGAAGGAACTAAAATCATTTTCTTTTCATTAGTAATAGCTGCTGTATTAGTAGTTTTAGCTGATGTACTATGTGCTAGTATTCCATGGCTAAGAGTAGTCCTGCAATCAATAGTATTAATCTTTTTAATTCTAATATTACAATTCTTTAGAAACCCTGACAGAACTGTTACGGCTGATGATAATAAAATCTTAGCTCCCGTAGACGGTAAAGTTGTTGTTATAGAAGAAGTTTACGAACCAGAATACTTTAAAGAAAAAAGATTAATGGTATCTGTGTTCATGTCCCCTATCAATGTACACGTAACACGTTATGCTTTAAGCGGACTTATCAAATACAGCCAATACCACGCTGGTAAATACTTAGTAGCTTGGCATCCAAAAGCTAGTGAAGAGAACGAGCGTACTACTGTAGTAGTAGAAAATCCTGTTTTCGGAGAAGTAATGTACAGACAAATCGCTGGAGCATTAGCTAAACGTATTGTTAACTATGCTAAACCAGGTATGCAAGTAGTACAAGGTACTGATGCTGGATTTATTAAATTCGGTTCAAGAGTAGACTTATATTTACCATTAGGCACAAAAGTTGATGTGGTATTAAATCAAAAAGCAATTGGTAATAAAACTGTTATTGCGCACAAATAAATAATGAGCAATTTAGATTTAGATTTTACAGAAGCATACGAGCGAATTTCAAGAGAGGCTAAAAACCTTCCTCCTGATGTAATGTTGCGCATCTATGCTTTCTACAAACAAGCTACAAATGGATTAAGCCACCAAGATTTCGAAGATATGTCTAGTGATCTTAAACGTGCTTTTAAATTTAATGCTTGGACACAAGTAAGTCATTTAACAATAGAAGAAGCTAAACTTGAATATATCAAGTTAGCAAAAGAAATATTAGATAATGAAAAAGCTTAAGGTAACATTAATCACTTTAATCACTCTGAACTTCGTTCTACTTACTTCTTGTAATAACAAGGAGGACCTAACAGAAGTACAGATACCAGAAAGAGAATCTTTTATCACTAAAAATTCTAACTTTCCGGATCCTAATACGATTAAAACAAAACAAGGACCATTCGAAATGCAAGGTATTGGCCATGGTTTTGGTGATTATGTTGATATATTAAAACCTGAAAGTGTCTATATACATTACGACAAATACCATCTAAGCTATACTAATAAATTAAACACCTCTGTACATGGCACTCCATTTGAAAGAGATAGTATATCTGGCTTAGTGGCTAAAATTGATAATAATTACCCTAAACTAAAGAATTTCTCAGGAGCATATTACAATCATAATATCTACTGGCGTTCTATTTCTCCATTAGAAGAAAAAACTCCTAATGAGAGCCTTAAAAATGCTATAACAGAATCCTTTGGTTCTATGGCAGAGTTTAAGAAAGAGTTTATAGCACAAGGAAATGCTTTAATTGGTTCAGGTTGGTTATGGTTAGTTCAGGTAAATGGAACACTACAAGTCATTACAACAGCGAATAATGACTCTCCTATGATGCCTGAAGTAGCTAAAGGAAGTCCTCTTCTGGGAATAGACTTATGGGAACATGCCTATTACCCTACTTACGAAGAAGACATTACAGCCTATTTAGAAATGTGTTTTAAACATTTGAATTGGGATTATGCTAACAAACTTTATAGACCTAAAGTTATTACTACAACTCCTATTACACAAGTTCAATAATAAGATATCATCTATACAAAAAAACGCCTACTTTATAAAGTAGGCGTTTTTTGTATATTTAGTTAAAAAGGAACATCATCATCATTCTGATAGCCCCCTTGGTAACTACCTTGACTAGGAGCTGAACCAAATACAGAATCACCAGATGGTAAATTCCCTACAAAGTTCTGTCTATAATCTCCTCCCTCTTGATTATTCATTGCAGATGAGAATGTATTACCAAATCCAATCATATCATCATCTAAATTATCAAACTTACCGAACTGCCCTAAGAACTTAAGACGAATATTATCTAATCCACCATTTCTGTGTTTCGCTACGATAAATTCTGCTTGTCCTGCAGTTGGACTTCTTTCCTCATCATCCCATTCTTCAATTTTATAGTACTCTGGACGATAAATAAACGATACAATATCCGCATCCTGCTCAATCGCTCCAGACTCCCTTAAATCGGATAATAAAGGCCTTTTAGAAGCACCTCGTGTCTCTACCGCACGAGATAACTGAGATAAGGCAATAACAGGCACGTCTAATTCTTTTGCCAATGCCTTAAGCGTTCTTGAGATAGTTGAAATCTCTTGCTCACGGTTCCCTCCCCCTTTAGAGTTCCCACCAGCTGTCATTAACTGTAAATAATCGATAATAATCAATTTAATTCCGTGCTGAGAAGCTAAACGACGAGCTTTAGCTCTTAAGTCAAAAATAGATAAAGACGGAGTATCATCTATATACAATGGTGCACGCTCTAAGTCTTTTACTTTTACGTTTAATTGTTCCCACTCATGTGTTTCTAATTTTCCTGTACGCAGTTTTTCTGATGAAAGTCCTGTCTCCGAAGAAATAAGACGTGTAATCAACTGTACAGAAGACATCTCTAATGAGAAAACCGCAACACCAGCACCTGTCTCAATAGCAATATTTCTAGCCATAGATAATACAAAGGCTGTCTTCCCCATACCAGGACGAGCTGCTATAATAATCAAGTCACTTGGTTGCCATCCAGACGTAAGCTCATCTAACTTATGGAAACCTGTTGCTAATCCACTTAGTCCTTCTTTAGTACTGATTTCCTCAATTCTTTTCTTTGCTTGCGCAACTAAAGACTGAGCTGTCTCCGAACTTTTCTTTATATTTCCTTGTGTAACTTCATATAATCTAGATTCAGCTTTATCTAATAAGTCAAATACATCACTTGTCTCATCATAAGCATCTTCAATTATCTCATTCGAAATACGTATCAAACTACGTTGAATGAATTTCTGTAAAATAATGCGTGAATGGAATTCAATATGCGCAGAAGAAGTAATCTTTTGTGTAAGACTAACCAGGTAATAATCACCACCAACTTGATCTAATTTACCATTCTTACGCAATTGCGTAGATACAGTTAATAAATCTATAGGTTGATTACTTACGAATAATTGATCGATTGCTTCAAATATATGTTTGTGAGCATCTTTATAGAAAGCATCAGGTTGTAATATATCAATAACCTCATCAATACCTTTCTTATCAATCATCATGGCTCCCAATACAGCCTCTTCTAAGTCAATAGCCTGTGGTGGAAGTTTTCCTTTCTCTAAAGACACAACTTCTCTAGAAAAAGATTGCTTTGGTCTAAATTCTTTTGCTTGTTCCATAATGCGAAATTAATCCTTTTTGACGATAACTCAATCCTTATTTATACAATTAGCTTGTTAATAAGATAACTAATAATTAGTGAAAAAAAAATCCGAGATAGACTCTCGGATTTTAGTATTTCTATATATTCAGAACTAGTCTTTATACTCACCCATTTCGAAGTATTTCTCCATGCGTTTTTCTATTAACTTATCTGTTGATAACTTAGCTAAGCTACTATATGTATCTACGATATATTTCTTAACAGTAGCGAAAGTTTCTTCTCTATTAGTATGTGCTCCTCCAAGTGGTTCTGGAATGATATCATCAACTAATTTGTTTTTCTTCATATCATAAGAAGTCAACTTTAAAGCATCTGCTGCTCTTTCTTTATACTCCCAACTTCTCCATAAAATAGAAGAACATGATTCTGGTGAAATTACAGAATACCAAGTATTCTCTAACATCGTTACTTTATCACCAACACCAATACCTAAGGCACCTCCTGAAGCTCCTTCACCTACGATAATACAGATGATAGGCACTTTAATACGGAACATTTCATAGATATTACGAGCGATAGCTTCACCTTGTCCTCTTTCTTCTGCTTCTAAACCTGGGTATGCACCTGGAGTATCAATCAAAGTGACAATAGGAATATTAAACTTCTCTGCCATTTGCATTAAACGCAAAGCTTTTCTATATCCTTCTGGATTAGCCATACCGAAGTTTCTATACTGTCTAGTCTTAGTATTATATCCTTTTTGTTGACCAACGAACATAAAACTTTGATCACCAATCTTACCAAGACCACCTACCATTGCTTTGTCGTCTTTTACATTTCTATCACCAAAAAGCTCTAGGAAAGTATCTCCACATAAAGCCTTAATATAATCTAATGTATAAGGTCTATTAGGGTGTCTAGACAATTGAACTCTCTGCCAAGCAGTCAAGTTTTTGTATATATTCTTCTTAGTTTCTTCTAATTTCTTCTCAATTTGCTTACAAGTTGCTGACACATCAACATCAGATTCTTCACCGATCAAAGCACATTTATTCAGCTGTTCTTCAAGCTCTTTAATTGGAAGTTCAAAATCTAAATATTCCATTTATGATTAAGTTTTAGTTTCAATTACGAATGACAAAGATAAAACAATACTCGGATAGATAAGCTATCTAGTACTAAGTTTTCTCTTTTTTCTATTTTTAACAATACCATTTAGTACCACTGTACTCAAAATCAACAAGGCTCCTATATAAAACTCTAGGGTCATTTTCTCACTGTCTTTAAAGATAGCCACAGCTAATAAAATACCATACACTGGCTCTAGGTTAATAGTCAGCATCACTGTAAAAGGCGTTAAATAGCGCATAATATACACAGAGCCTAAAAAAGCAAATGCAGTACATACTGTACCTAAAAGTAAAAGCCACATCCAATCATTTAGACTAACCTCAAAGAATTCTATAGTAAAACCTCCTGTAATCAATAATACTAAGGAAAGGACTATAAGCCCTCCTAACATTTCATAAAATGTAATAACAGGAGCAGCAGTATGCACGATTAGTTTACTATTAATGATAGAAAACAAAGCTGATAAACAAGCTGCAATTAGGCCTAAGAGTATTCCTTCTATATACTCTCCACTCACACTAAAGATTAAAGTCAAAGCACATATAACTATAAAGCCAAAGAAAACTTCATAGCTTACTACCTTTCTCTTTAAAATTAGTGGTTCTAAAATGGAGGCAAAAAAAGCTCCTGTGGACAAACAAGCTAATGTGATAGAAATATTAGAAACCTTTATGGCTAAAAAGAAAGTTAGCCAGTGTAGCGCAATAACTACACCTGCTCCTAAAAACTGTATAATACGATGTTTGGGCGCTTTTATAGATTGCTTTGTAAAAACATAAAATACTAATAATGTAATTACTGCTATTAAAATTCGATACCATACTAATGGCAGAGCTTCTAGAGAAATTAATTGTCCTAGAATAGCTGTAAATCCCCATATAAAAACAATTAAATGGAGATATATCTGACTTTTTATATTATCTGCGAGCATTTCGAAGTAAGAATATTGCTAGAATACCAAAAACAACATTAGGTAGCCATACCGCTACTAAAGGTGGAATACTAGACGCTTCTGCCAATGTACCAAATATCTTATCAAAGAAGACATAGATAAACGCTAAAGCAATCCCTATGGCTAAGTTCATTCCCATCCCTCCTCTTCTCTTCATAGAAGAAACAGATACCGCAATAATCGTTAGAATAAACGCTGATACAGGTACACTATATTTTTTATACAAAACGACTAAATATACATTAATATTAGAAGACCCTCTCATTTGCTCCTTTTCTATGAATCGTTTTAAAGGCCCTAATTGCATTGTTTCTGCAGCGTATACTACAGGAGTAAGATCATCTATATCGAAGTCAAGCTTCATTTCTTTCTCATCAGCTCTTTCAAAATGATCTTCAGTTTCTCCTATCTCTCTATTAAAATAACTAAATAACGTATAGGTCTCTGTCTCAGGATTCCATACAATACGGTTAGCCGTCGTTTTTGAAGTCATCTTATTTCCATCGAATACTTCTAATGAAAAGTTATATCCTGTCTTACTATTGTAGTTAAAGTTACTTACATAAATAAACTCAGTAGGGCTAATCTGTCGATATACGTTCTGGCTCTCCCGTACCTCTGTACTCTTCATATACTTATAACGGAAATCATTATACCCTTGACTAGCTTTAGGTACAATAAAAACAGACATTACTAAAGCAAAAATAGAAATAAAAGTAGCCCCGATAATATAAGGGCGTAAAAAACGAGTAAAGGAAATTCCCGAACTAAGTATTGCTACAATTTCTGTATTATTAGCTAGCTTAGAAGTAAACCAGATAATAGAGATAAATAACAATATAGGAAACAACATATTAGCAAAATAGATTGTAAAGTCCAAGTAGTACATTAATACTGCTGGCAAGGGTACCTTATTTGCTAATATCTTGTTTATTTTTTCAGAAACATCAATTATGATTCCTATAGGCACAAAAAGCAATAATAACACAAAGAACGTTACTAAGTATCTTTTGAGTATATACCAATCTAATATTTTCATATAATTACTATTTGATGCTTCTTTATATTTTGATTAAATTATAAACGGTTATCCATTTGTTTCACCATCTTATTTTTCCACTCTGTAAAAGTACCTGCTAAAATCTGACGACGAGCTTCACGTACTAACCATAAATAGAATCCTAAGTTGTGTATCGTTGCGATTTGTTTACCTAATGATTCATTAGCTGCAAACAAGTGACGTAAATAAGCTTTTGAATAAGCTGTATCTACCCATGTATATCCATTCTCATCAATAGGAGAGAAATCATCTTCCCATTTCTTATTCTTCATGTTCATAGAACCATGAGCTGTGAATAACATACCATTACGAGCATTACGCGTTGGCATTACACAGTCAAACATATCTACTCCTAAAGCAATATTCTCTAGAATATTAATAGGTGTACCTACTCCCATTAAATAACGAGGTTTGTCCTTTGGTAAAATATTAGTTACTAATTCTGTCATTGCATACATTTCTTCTGCTGGCTCACCTACTGATAACCCTCCAATGGCATTACCATCAGCACCTATATTAGCAATATACTCTGCAGACTGTTCACGTAAATCCTTAAAAGTACTTCCTTGTACAATAGGGAATAACGTTTGAGAATACCCATACATCTCTGGTACTTTAGTTAAATGATCTACACATCTATCTAACCATCTATGTGTACGATGCATAGATCTCTTAGCATATCTATAATCACATGGATAAGGAGTACACTCATCAAAAGCCATAATAATATCAGCCCCGATAGTACGTTGAATCTCCATTACGCTCTCTGGTGAAAAGAAATGATAAGAACCATCAATATGAGACTTAAACTTCACCCCTTCTTCTTTAATCTTTCTATTAGATGATAAAGAATATACCTGAAATCCTCCACTATCTGTTAAGATATTACGATCCCAGTTCATAAACTTGTGTAACCCTCCTGCCTGTTTAAGAATCTCCATTTTAGGTCTTAAATAAAGGTGATAAGTATTACCTAAAATAATGTCAGGATTAATCTCTTCTGATAATTCACGTTGATGAACTCCTTTAACAGAAGCTACAGTACCAACTGGCATAAAAATAGGTGTCTCAATAACACCGTGATCAAGCGTAATCTTCCCAGCACGTGCACGAGAATTTACGTCTGTATGTAATAAATCGAACTTCATAATTATTATTTACAACTCGCAAAGATAAAGCAAAACTATGGATGCTTTTAATTTTTAATATTTTTTTCTATTCTACTCTCAAACGAACTCTTACTGAACTTTTCTTCTTAAAATAAGCCATATTACAATAGGCGCTCCGAATATAGAAGTAACAGCATTAATAGGCAACAAGAACTGCTCTCCTTTTATTTGGGTAAGCATATCACATATCAACATTAAGACTCCTCCTAATAAAGCTGTAGTAATAATCAAATAGCGATGACTACTCACTTTCAATAACAACCTTGCTATATGAGGCACTGCTAATCCGATAAACGCAATAGGCCCTACTAATGCAGTCGATATCCCTGCTAGAAGACTAGTAACTAAAATAATCATATTACGCGCCTTCTTAACATTAATCCCCATAGACGAAGCGTAATTATCGCCCAATAACATTGCATCTAGAGCTCTAATAAGCAACATACTCCCTAATACTCCTATCCCAACAACAATAGCGAAAAGAGCAATACTTTCCCAACTCAAATTACCTAAACTTCCCAATGACCAAAAAGCAAAACGCTTTAACTGCTCTGCAGAACTAAAATAGGTCAATATACTAACTATCGCATTAGCAAAGCTTCCAAACATTAATCCTACAATAAGAACTGTAACTGTGTTTCGGACAGAATTAGAAACTAATAACACTAAAAAAAGCAATCCTAAACTCCCTAAGATAGATACAATAGCTATACCATAGGTGGAAGTAAAAATAGAAACAATACTTACTGGTAAAAAAGAAGCTCCTAATATTAATATAGCAACACCTAAACTCGCTCCTGAACTTATTCCTAAGACATAACTTTCTGCCATAGGATTCCGAAACAGCGTCTGCATAAGCAACCCACTTATAGAAAGAGCTACTCCTACTAGAACAGCGACAATAGCTTTAGGCAATCTATAATTAAGAATAATATAACGCCATGTCTCTTTCACTTCTTCCTCTCCTAGTAGTACACTTATCACTTTACTAAAAGGAATATGTATACTACCCATAGATATATTGAGAACAAAAAGAATTAACAAGACTGTTATTAAACCTATGAGACCTACTTTTTTACTCATAATTACTTTAGTTGTTCAAAAAACACAGGTTGGTAATTAGGTATAGATATCTCTGGATGTAAAATATAGATCAAATCTTTTAATACTAAATCAGGGCGTGTCGGTCCTAATTCATAGAATAGACTTCCTCCTGTCTCTCCTTTTCTTGGAGAGAATGAATATACATTCTTATTTTTAAAAGCATTAAACTTAGCATAGTGTGGGTTAGCATCTACTAATTGTTGAAGAGTTTCATATTGGGCTGGGTTAATCCAGAAAGATGCATCTATAGCTTTATCAAGCACTACCTCTAATGAAAGAGATAAACTCCCTGTACCTTCCGTTTCTTTCCATAGATAATCAGACTTAGCATCTTTAAAATATATAGCCATCCAGCTTTGCCCTTGAGGAGTGTACCATACATCTTGATACATAGCACCACTCATCACAGTCGGGTTATTTTTAGCATCTTTCACTAAAGCTTGTGCTTCCTTATAATCTTGAACTATTTTATCAAAAAAGATCTTCGCTTCCTTCTCTTTACCATATAAAGCCCCAAATAGTTTAATCCACTCCGCTTTACCTAAAGGTGTCTGTTCTACCCAATCACCGTTATATACTACAGGTGTCCCACTCTTTTCTATTAATTGTAAAGCTTGGTTAGAACCATCCATAGCGAATGCTACAATAACTGAAGGATTCAAATCTAAAAGTAACTCTGTATTTAATTGTTCATTTTGTCCTACTTCCTTAATATGATTATCATTTATTAACTTTCTAATTGAAGGAGATGATACATAATTTAACCCCGGAAAACCTTTCAATGACTTTTCTTCTTCTAACACTACTAATGAAGGAAGGTGTGTAGTTGAAGTAACTACTATAGACTGAACAGGTACTTTAAGACTAGGAAGTGTTTTTAACGAATCAGGAATAACCTCTTTACCTTCTTTATATAACACATATTTAAAACTTTTATCTGCACCTACCCAAGCCTGCTTTACATTTACCACCGAGTATTGATCATAAGCTTCTATAGTAAATCCTTTTGCATATTCTATTGTATTAGTATCATCAGAAGTAATTACAGTATTACTCTCTTTTTTACAAGAGACAAATACAGTCGTTACTAAGAATAGTATAGAATAAATCTTCCAGTTTTTCATAATTATCTTATTGGTTTAAATACAAAAATAGAACATTATTAAATATTAAAAATATAAATCGACTACCTCAGTAATAGATTGATCAAATACGATTTTCGAAAACTACGTAGGAATTATTCAAAAACTTATTTACATTTATATTATGTTTGTACATATAGATCAATATAAATGAAGAAAAAGACATCTATTAAAAACTTACTTTTCTTTGGAGCACTAGTATTAGGAGCTATTATGACTTTTATATACTTCCCAACCAAAAGTGACACCAAACCTACTTTAAAACAAAATGAGTATGGAACTTTTAATAATCCAGAAGTGGCTTATAAAGAATGTCAAAAATTACTAATTCAACTTTCTAATGACCTGAATAAAGGGATCCCTACTAACAAAACAAAGTAACCATGAAAAATACAGTAAAAGCAATATTTATCTTTTTATTTACCTTGAGCACTATCAATACATTTGCTCAAGATGAATTTCAAGCATTCGAAAAGAACAAACAAGTAAATGCTGTAGTTGTAAATCAAAAGATGTTCGAAATGATGGCCAATGTAAAGGTAGAACCTACAAGCCAAGAAGAAAAAGCATATTTAAATCTAATCAAAAAATTAACTTCATTAAGGGTATTTAATACAGCTTCGGCTTCTTTAAAAGAAGAAATGAAAGCAGCAGTATCTAAGCATGTCTCTTCTGCTTCTTTAAAAGAGTTCTCTAGCAATAAAGATAATGGTGGTAATATTACGATATATATCAATCAAAATGGTTCTGCTAACAACATAAGCAACCTACTTCTTTTCAACGAAAACAGTAAAGAGAATATAGTAATGATCTTGACAGGACAGTTCTCACTAAATGAGATATCGTCTTTAACATCTAAAATGAATTTACCAATCGGAGATTCACTAAACAAAATAAAGTAATCAAAATATAAGGCATAAAAAAAGCAGAGATTATAATCTCTGCTTTTTTTGTGACCCGACTGGGGCTCGAACCCAGGACCCCAACATTAAAAGTGTTGTGCTCTACCAACTGAGCTATCGAGTCATTGACAAACCGTTTGTTTCTCAATTGCTATGCAAAGGTAGACCTTTTTTTCTATCTCACAAATTACAAACCAACCTTTTTTCCTAGAACTATCAAGGGATAGCCGTAAAACACAGTAAATGAATTAATAGCAATTTTAAAAAAATATAAACTTTTTTTTGCAACCTCATCTACTCTTATTCAAGAATGTAAATAAGCTTAGAATCCTCTTTATCTCTCCACTGTTAATTATAGCTTTTTAAATATTTTTATAATTATTGACTATAAATATCTCTTTTTAGAATACAACATTCCATTGAATAAAAACCATACCTTCTAATATACAGTTAGTTAAACAAAAATCACTGAATATACACTCGTTTTAAACTCCTTTAAATAGCCTCATATAAATTAGATGACAATTATCATTTTAAATGTTAAAAATATTCTATACTTTAGTGTTAAAATAACAAAAATAAACAGATTATGACTTTACAAAACCTACCTCTTTACAACTTCAACAACGGTACCTTCATGATTATTATCTTTGGATTAGTCTGCGTAGGTCTAGTTGTGGCTTTATTTTTACTAATGGGGCCTTCTAAGAAAAATGACGAGAATAGTGATGAGACAAATCAACAGTAAAAAAAAAGCTACTTAACCAAATTAAGTAGCTTTTTCTTTTAAAGACCCCCTACAGCGCTTCTATCTTATATGTGACCATGATGGGATTCGAACCCATACGTCTTGCGACACCACCCCCTCAAGATGGCGAGTCTACCAATTCCTCCACATGGCCTAAACGAATACATTTACCAACACCTTACTAAAGGTAAAGAAAATTAATATTCAAAAACAAAAAAAGCTACTCTTGTTAGAATAGCTTTTGTGACCCGACTGGGGCTCGAACCCAGGACCCCAACATTAAAAGTGTTGTGC